>CAYTJW010000411.1:0-5313 GCA_964438135.1 uncultured Thermoanaerobaculia bacterium | reverse complement strand
GTCCCCCTCCCCGGAGCGCCACTCCGGGTGCGGGAACACCACCGTCAGGTAGTCGTCGGCGAAGGGCCCCATCTCCGGCAGGTCGTTGGCGTCGAGGCCAACCCGGGCGCCCTCGACCATGCCGAGGACGTTGCCGTCGTCCGAGTACGCGCCCGACTCCGCGATGAGCCGCACGAACCAGCCGCGCGGCGGCTGGCTGGACGACCGGTCGCCGCCGGTCGGCGTGCCGCAGAGGCGCAACGAGACCCCCGCCGCCAGCGCCTCCACCCAGAAGCCGTCCGACGCCGCCAGCGTCCCCATCGCCCCCGGTGTCATGCCGTTGTCGCTCGAGTCGGCGGCGCCGTTCCACTCGTACATCGTGCGCGACATCTTGCCGTCCGCCTCGGCGGTCGCCAGGTCGTGCTCGACCGCGCCGTACACCACCATCACGTCCGCCCAGTCCACCGTGTACTCGTACGGGTGGCCGACCAGGTTCCAGCCGACCTCCAGGAACACGTCGAAGAACGAGTCGACCCGGAGCGTCCCGTCCATGTGGACGAAGGTCCCCGGCTCCGACTCGAGCCGCTTCACCCAGTACCCCTGCCCCTGGGCGAGCGCAGTGTCAGAGGGCAGGTACGTGCCGCCGGTGTACTGCTGCGCAGCGTCGTCCCACCCGTACACCCGCCAGTCGGTCCCGTACGCCCCGGTCAGGTCGTCGCCGAAGAGCGTGGCGACCTGGTCCGCCGGCGACTCGCCGGGAGTGAGCGGCAGCCCGATCAGCTTCCACTGGCCGGCCGGGAGGTCGAGGCGCGCGCCGGGGTTGATCGGGCCGCAGAGCATGACGTCGACGAACCGGTTGGTGTCGCCGAGCACGAGGTTGTCGGCGTCGGATTCGAACGCCACGAAGCGGCCGTCGGCCGAGACCGACGAGGTCCGTGCACCAACCCAGCTGCGGTCGTTCCCCTGCACCCCCGCGCTGCTCACGCTCACCCGCTCCGTGGTCTGAGCCTGCGCACCGGCCAGGCCCGCCGCGAGCAGGACGCACGCCGCCATCGCCAGGGAACGTGTCTCCTTCATGGTCGCCCTCCATCTCGGGTGGCGCGCGCTCGCGCGCCCTCCTCGCCGCCTCGGACCTCCAGAGGCTAACCGCCCCCCTCCGCGTCAAGAGGCCCGGGCGAAGCCAGCGCGCGCCATGGTTGTGGAGGCGTCCCGCCTGCCGGGCGGGGGCGCATGCAGCTCCTGGCCCCCCCTCCCAGCAGGCGGGACGCGTGCTGCCACGACGCTCGAGCGAGCCAGAACGGTGCCACGCGTCGCGACGCTCACGAAGCCGAGGCCGTGAGGTCCACGAACCGCTGGCGGGCCCAGACGCTGGGTTGCTCGTCACAGGTCGCACCTCCCAGGGCAGCGGCCGAGTTGACGGCGACCCTGCGCGCGGACGATGATCGCTCGGGGGAGTGGGGGTGAGCCATGACCACGATTCGCCAGCTCACGGCCATCATCGAGCGCGAGGACGACGGTTTCGTCGGCCTCTGCCCCGAGCTGGACATCGCCAGCCAGGGCTCGACCGTGGAGGAGACCCAGCGCAACCTGGCCGAGGCGGTCCGGCTCTTCCTCGAGACTGCGGACCCTTCCGAGGTCGAGGGCCGACTCCACGGCGAGGTGTTCGTCACCCGTCTCGAGGTCGCGGTTGGGTAGACTGCGCGTCCTGTCCGGGGCCGACGTCTGCGCGCTCCTCGCCGAGCACGGCTTCAGGGAGGTCCGCAGGCACGGCAGCCATGTCGTCATGCAGAAACGGCTCCCCGACACGACCGTCACCGTGCCCGTCCCCGACCACCGCGAGCTGCGGCGCGGCACCCTGCGCTCCATCGTCCGCCAGTCGGGGCTGCCGCGAGAGCTCTTCGAGGAGCGGTGAGGCCGGCGGAACCGGACCGGTACCACCTGTCACGAGGCTCACGACGTCGAGGCCGCCAGGTGCGCGGCCCGCTGGCGGCCCCAGGCATCGTGGTGCTGGTGACACGCCGCACCTGCGAGCGCCCCCCGCTCCAGGCGACCCGGTCGGCCCGGGATCAGGCGCCGTCCCAATCGGCGGGGGACACACCCGCCTGGCGCAGGACGCGGGCGAGCAGCTCGACGCCGAGGTCGCCGCGGAGGGGGTTCGGCACCCTGACGGTGCGGTCCCCCCGCGCCATCACCCGGTGCTTGCCGCCCGGCACGGGCCCTCGAAACCGAGCCGACGCAGCCTGGCCACGAGCTCTCGCCGGGAGACCGCCTCCAGGCAGGGCTCACGAGACCTCGAGGATGGTCAGCTCGAGGCCCTCGACGACCGGGATCGCGAGCTGCCGGGAGACCCGGAACAGGATCCACTCCTCGAGCACCTCTTCCAGCTCCTCGCGGCACGCCTCGAGGGTGGCGGCGTTCGCCCACACCCCGTCGAAGCCGGGGATCTCGCCGTAGAAGCTGCCGTCGTCGGCCAGGATCTCGCAGTGCGCCGCGCGCATCGCCGCCTGCAGGTACCGCGTCAGCATGGCTCGCTCCCGACCCCGATCGAAGCACCAGCGGCGCGCGCGGGCGAGGCCGCTCCCCCAGGTCGACCTCGACCGCCGACTCGCGCTCCTCACGGCCAGGGCGGGGGCTCGGGCGGGGAGCCCTGCAGGCGGGGTTCCAGGCGGCCGGCAGGGTCGAGCGCCGGGGTCCGGTAGGGCTCGCGGCCGGTGCCACTCATCGCGACCTCCTGCACCGCTCCGGTACCCGACTTCGGCTCCTGGCGGTTGTGATGGGTGGCACCGCGCTCGACGTCAATCCGTGTCACCCGCTCCATGGCTCACTCCCCCGCCGCGTCGAGCACGCCCGCACCGAGCCGCACCACCCACACCAGCCGCCGCGGCTCCTTGAGGTCGAAGGTGATCCCCTCGGGGTGGTCGACCGCCCGCCACCGCATCCCCGACAGCGGGTCGAGCACCTCGCTGTGCGCGAGGACCTTGGCCGGGCCCTCCCAGCGCAGCGTCACCGTGCGCTCCACGCCCGAGCGCACCTCGAACGGCCAGCGCACCTCCCGCTGCCCGGACCGAACGCTGAGCGGCCGGAAGTCGGTCGTGTAGTCCCCCTCCCCGGAGCGCCACTCCGGGTGCGGGAACACCACCGTCAGGTAGTCGCCGGCGAAGGGCTCCATCTCCGGCAGGTCGTGCGCGTCGAGGCCGACCCGCGCCCCCTCGACCATGCCGAGCACGTTGCCGTCGTCGGCGATCGCCCCGGACTCCGCCACCAGGCGCACGAACCACCCCCGCGCCGGCTGCTCGGCCGACCGGTCGCCGCCGGACAGCGTGCCGTAGACGCGCAGCAGCAGCGGCCCGTCGGGGGGGGTCAGCGCCTCGACCCAGAACCCGTCCCACGGCGCCAGGGTGCCCATCGCGCCGGGGGTCATGCCGTTGAAGCTCGAGTAGGCGGCGCCGTTCCACTTGAACGCCACCCGGGACATCCGGCCGTCGGCGTCGGCCTCGGCCAGGGTGTGCTCGGCGTCGTCGTAGTAGACCCTGACGTCGGCCCAGTCGACCGCGTACTCGTAGGGGTTGCCGGCCATCGTCCAGGGGCCGGCCGCGTGGCCGAGGACGTCGATCTCGAAGTACGAGCCGACCTCCGGCACGCCGGTCATGTCGACGTGGTCACCGGTCTCCGACTCGAGGCGCTTGACCCAGTAGCCGTGCCCCTTGAAGAGGTAGTCGGCGAGGGTGAGCTCGGTGTACTGCTGGGTGGTGCGCTCCCACTCGTAGACCCGCCAGGTGGTACCGTAGGTGCCGGTGAGGTCGTCCGCGAACAGGGCGCCGACCTGGTCGGTGGCCGGGAAGACCGACTCGAGCGGCAGGCCGATCTGGCGCCACTGGCCGGCGGGGAGGTCGAGGCGGGCGCCGAGGCTCAGGTAGCCGCGGGAGAAGATGTCGGCCGAGCCGTTGGTGTCGCCGGCGACGAGGTTGGACGCGGCGGAGCTGAACGCGACCCAGCGGCCGTCGGCGCTGACCGCCGGGCCGGTGCTCTCGCCGTTGCCCTGGGCCCCGGCCGTGTCGACGCTGGCCCGCTCGGTGGCGCCGGTCGAGAGGTCGCGCACGAAGACGTCGGCGACCCCGTTCGTGTCGCCGCCGACCAGGTTGGTGGCGTGGGAGGCGAAGGCGACGCGGCGGCCGTCGGCGGAGATGGAGCTGGTGAGGCTCTCGCCGTTGCCCTGGGCGCCGGAGGAGCTGACGCTGACCCGGGTGGTGGTGCCGGTTGCGAGGTCGTGGACGAAGACGTCCGCGACCCCGTTGGTGTCGCCGCTGACCAGGTTCGTGGCCCAGGAGGTGAAGCCGACGAAGCGTCCGTCGGAGGAGATGGAGCAGGAGTCGCTGTCGCCGTTCGCCTCACCGCCGGCCGGGCCGACGCTGACCCGGGTCGTGGTCCCGCTCTGGCGGTCGCGCACGAAGATGTCCCGGGCGTTGTTGGTGTCGCCGGCTGAGAGGTTCGAAGCGTAGGAGGTGAACGCGACGAAGCGGCCGTCGCCGGAGATGGCGGGGCCGTGGCTCTGACTGGCGCCCTGGGCCCCGGCCGAGTCGACGCTGACCCGCTCCGTCGTGCCGGCCTGGAGGTCGCGCACGAACACGTCCATCTGGCCGTTGGTGTCGCCGCTCGCGATCAGCGTGCTGGCGTAGGACTGGAAGGCGAGGTAGCGGCCGTCGGCGGAGATCGAGGGGGCGGCGCTGCTGCCGTTGCCCTGGACCCCGGCAGAGCTGACGCTGGCCCGCACCGTCGACCCGGTCGAGCGGTCGTGGGCGAAGACGTCCTGGACCCCGTTGGTGTCGCCGGCCACCAGGTTCTCGGCCCACGAGGCAAAGGCGACCCAGCGGCCGTCGCCGGAGATGGCGCCGGAGTCGCTGTCGCCGTTGCCCTCCGTGCCCGACGAGGAGACGCTCACCCGCGTCGTCGGCCCGGACCAGTAGTCGCGCACGAAGACGTCGAGGTGGCCGTTCGAGTCGCCGCTCACCAGGTTGGTCGAGTTGGAGGCGAAGGCGACCAGGAAGCCGTCGGCCGAGACCGCCGGGGCGCCGGCGGTGCTGGCGTTGCCCTGCCCCCCGGCGGTGGTCACGCTCACCCGCGCCGTCGTCGTCCCCTGCGCCCCGGCCCCCACCGCGACGAGCACAGCTGCCGCCGCCACCGTCACCACCGCATCGCGCCTCATGGATGCCCTCCTCGCCCGGCCCCGGCCCACGTCGCCGCCGGGCCGCTCCGGCACGCAGCGCAGGCTAGCCGGGCCACCCCGAGCGGTCAAGCGCACGGGCCGGGCGAGGAGCCGGCCGCAAGCCTATGTCT
>CAYTJW010000410.1:0-5320 GCA_964438135.1 uncultured Thermoanaerobaculia bacterium | reverse complement strand
GCCGCCGCGGCCCCGGCCGGCAACGGCGCCGCCGCCTGCCTGGGCCTGGTCCGCCGGCAGACCGTGCTCAGCCAGCTCGACACGAGCCTCGCCGTGCCGCCGGGGGAGTACGGCGCCCGGCTGCGCGAGGCGCAGGCGCGGCTCAACGCCGCCTACCGCGAGGCCAAGGCGCGCGGGGTCTCGACCGTGATCGTGTTCGAGGGCTGGGACGCGGCCGGCAAGGGCGGCACCATCCGCCGCCTGACCGCGGCCATGGACGCGCGCGACTACCAGGTCATCCCCACCGCCGCGCCGACCGACGAGGAGCGGGCCCACAACTACCTGTGGCGCTTCTGGCGCCGCATCGGCCGGGCCGGCCGGGTGACGATCTACGACCGCTCCTGGTACGGCCGGGTGCTGGTGGAGCGGGTCGAGGGCTTCGCCACCGAGCCGGAGTGGATGCGGGCCTACGCCGAGGTCAACGACTTCGAGCAGCAGCTGATCGAGCACGGCATGGTCCTGGTCAAGCTGTGGTTGCACATCACCAGCGAGGAGCAGCTGCGGCGCTTCCACGAGCGGGAGGAGATCGCCTACAAGCGCTGGAAGCTGACCGACGAGGACTGGCGCAACCGCGAGAAGTGGGAGCACTACGAGCAGGCGGCGCACGAGATGGTGGAGCAGACCTCGACCCGCCTGGCGCCGTGGACCCTGGTCGAGGCCAACGACAAGCTGCACGCCCGGCTCAAGGTGGTCACGACCGTCGCCGAGCACATCGAGCGGGGCCTGGGCGGGAAGAAGGCCCGCAAGCGGCGGGTTGCCCGGGCATGACGGGCGACTCGCTCCTCGCCAGCATCCTGCCGGCCGACCTGTTTCGCGGCCGGGTGGTCTTCGTCACCGGCGGCGGCAGCGGCGTCAACCTCGGCATCGCCTCGAGCTTCGCCGCGGTCGGCGCCGACCTCGCCCTGTGCGGCCGCACCGCCGAGCGGCGGGAGAGCGCCGCGGCCCCCCTGCGCGCGGCCGGGGCGCGGGTGGTGACGGCGGTCGCCGACGTGCGCGACCCGGCGGCCCTGGAGACGGCGCTCGCCGCGACCCGCGACCAGGTCGGCCCGGTCTCGGTGCTCGTCTGCGGCGCGGCCGGCAACTTCCCCAGCCCGGCCGAGTCGCTGACCCCGAACGGCTTCCGGGCGGTGGTGGAGATCGACCTCCAGGGCTCGTTCAACGCCTGCCGGGCGGCCTTCCCGCAGCTCAAGGCGACCCGCGGCTCGATCCTGTTCGTGTCGGCCGGCCAGGCGTGGGTGCCCTACGCCGAGCAGGCCCACGTCGGCGCGGCCAAGGCCGGCGTCGACCAGCTCATGCGCACCCTCGCCCTGGAGTGGGGCCGCCACGGCATCCGCGCCAACAGCATCGCCCCGGGCCCGGTCGAGGGCACCGAGGGGGTGCGCCGGCTGCTCGGCGACGACCCGCGCCTGCTGGAGGGGATGCGGGCCGCGATCCCGCTCGGCCGCTTCGGCCGCGTCGAGGACATCGGCCGGGCGGCGGTGTTTCTCGCCTCGCCCCTGGCCGACTGGGTCACCGGCACGGTGCTGGTGGTGGACGGCGGCCAGAACCTGGCCGGCTCCGGCCTCTTCGCCGCCCTCGTCGCCCGCGCCCGGCGGGACGGCGGCGGGGCGTAGGCCGCGCCCGGCCGACAGACGGGCGGTCCTCAGCCCCCGACCAGGTCGCTGAGGGGAACGTCGGGGTTGGTGGCGTAGGGGCCGGGGTCGAGGTCGAGGACGGCGTCCGCGGAGAGCTCGTGGAACTCGCCGGCGTAGTACTCGACCTTGATCCGCGGCAGCTCCCCGGGCCGGGCCGGCAGCTGGTAGACCCACACCTGCTCGGCGTCGACGATCGGGTAGAGCTGGTCGAGCGGCTCGGGGTCGTCGAAGCGCAGCCGGTGGGGGCCGTCGGCGGTGGCGAAGGTGACCACGGCCTGGACCCGGCCGCGGATGCGCCGCACGGCCAGCTCGGCCACCAGCTCCGGGCCGCCCTCGAACTCGAACAGGTTGCCTCTGCCCGTCAGCATCGCCCCATGATACCGCCCTGTCGGGTCAACCAAGAACCTGACCGGAGGGTCAGTCGTCGCGATGGGAGTAGAATGGCGGCGCGACAGCGGCGCCCGCCGTCTGCCCGATGAACGGTCGAAAAGGAGAACCCACGCCATGAACCGAGCCACCTGCTTCGTCGTCGTCGCCCTCGCCGTCGCCGCCCCGACCCTGGCCCAGGAGCCGGCCGCCGCGCCGGCCTGGACGGGCGCCCTCGGCCTGTCCTACGTCGCGACCGGCGGCAACTCCGACAGCCAGACCCTGGGGCTCGACCTCGGCCTGACCCGGGTGCCCGACCCGTGGGGGATCGAGATCAAGGCCAGCGCCCTCGACGCCGAGAGCGACGACCTCACCACCGCCGAGCGCTACACCGCCTCGCTGCGCGGCACCCGCGCCCTGTCGGACCGCTGGAACCTGTTCCTCGGCGCGGCCGGCGAGATGGACGAGTTCGCCGGCTTCGACCTGCGCACCGTGGCCGAGGGCGGCGCCACCTGGAAGGCCCTGCTCGGGCCGACCCACACCCTGTCGTTCGACGGCGGCCTGACCTGGACCCGCGAGGACCTGGTCGACCTCCGCAGCGTCGACGCCGAGGGCAACGTGACCTGGCAGGAGCGGGACGCCTACGACTTCATGGGCGGCGTGCTCGGCCTCGCCTATGCCTGGAAGATCAGCGACACCGCGTCGCTGACCGAGGGGCTGAAGTACTTCCCCAACTTCGACCAGTCCAGCGACTGGCGCGCCACCTCCGAGACCGCGCTGCAGGCCGCGATCTCGTCCCGCCTGGCGCTCAAGCTCGGCTACCTGATCCGCTACGACCACGAGCCGGGGGTCGAGTTCGTCGACCCCGCCGGGGTCGCCCACGAGTACGACGACACCGACACCACCACCACCCTGTCGGTGGTGCTGACGTTCTGACGGAGTGACCCCGGCCGGTCGAGGCGCGACTCGGCTCGGCTGCCTGCGGTCGCCCCGGACCTGGGCCTCGTCTGAGTCGCGCGTGACCGGTGTGGCCCCGAAGCGCCGCCCGCGCTACCCTGGGAGGGACACGACCTCGTGAAAGGGGTGGCCATGAGAGACGCATCTCGAGTCGGACTGACCCTGGTGGCCCTGGTTCTGGCGGCCGCGCCGGCGCTGGCGCAGGACCTGCGGCCCGCGGCCGAGCTGGCGCTGGCGAGTCACCTGCCAAGGGACCCGGTGCTGGCCTGGGTGGGCAACGTCGGCAGCGGCGCCGAGGTCTACGACGGCGTCGTCGGCATGCTGCGCAAGGTGGTGCCGGAGGGCGAGCGGGCCGAGCTCGAGGAGGGACTGGCGGAGCTGGACGCCAGGCTCGGCCTGTCCCTGCGCGACGACCTGCTGGCGCACCTCGGGCCGGAGCTGGCGCTCAGTGTGGACCTGCCGCCGGTCGACAGCGCGGTGGCGGCGGTGATGACGCAGGCCCCGGGCAGCGTGGCCACGGTGCTGGGCAAGGTCGGGCTGTGGGTGCAGGTGCGCGACCGGGCGCGGGTCGACACCGCGCTGCGCACGCTCACCAGCCGGGCCGGCCTGTTGGCGACCGACGAGGGCGGGGTGGTCCGCCTGCGTGCGCCGCTCGAGGAGGGCGCGGGCGAGCCTCCGTTCGAGGTCTTCTACAGCACCGACGGCGGGGTGCTGGTGGTGGGGTTCGCCGCCGACCGGGTCAAGGCCATGAGGCGCCCGGCCGAGCCGGCCGAGCGCCTGGCGGTCGGCAGCGACTTCCAGCGCGTCGCGTCCCACCTCGACCGGGGGGCGAAGAGCATCGCGTACGTCAACCTGCCGCGGCTGCAGCAGCTCCTGCGCGAGTCGCAGATGGTGCAGGGCATGATCTCCTCGCAGGAGGAGGCGAAGGGCTTCGCCCAGGTCCTGTTCGACCCGGCCATGGCGCCGACCGGCTGGGGCGCGAGCACGGTGGCGGTCGACGGCGGCGTGCGCCAGGTCAGCTACGGCCCGAGCTGGACCTCGGGCGGGGTCACGACCCTGGGCGTGATCGCGGCCGTGGCGATGCCGAACCTGATGCAGGCCACCAGCCGCGGCAAGCAGAAGCGGACCATGGCCGACATCCGCACCCTGGCCACCGCCACCGAGTCCTACGCCGTCGACTACGGGGTCTACCCTGACACCGATCGGCAGTGGCTCGACGCGAGCGCCTTCGGCGAGGTGCTGACCCCGACCTACCTCCGGACCCTGCCGGCCACGGACGGCTGGGGCAGCCCGCTGCGGGTCTGGTCGGACGGCCAGCGGTACGTCATCGTCAGCCCGGGCGCGGACGGCCAGATCGCGGCCGACTGGGCGGACAAGAACGCGGCCACCGGGGCCGGCGCGACCGCCTCGACCGACGCCGACATCGTCTACTCGGACGGCGCCTTCGTGACCTGGCCGGAGGGGACCGCGACCGACTGACAAGGCGCGGGCGCCGGCCCGCGGACCGCAGCCCGAAGGCGACCCGGGCGCGGCGGTGCGGTTACGATGGTGGGGTGACGAGCGGTCACTGTGGACCGAGGGCGAGGACCACCCGGTGACGGGGCCGCGGCTGCTGGTGGTCGACCCGCGGCTCGAGGACACCGGCCCGGAGGGGGTCGACCGGGTCGTCGGTCGCTGGGGTGGTCCATGGCAGGTGCTGCGGCCGGCCCGAGTGCCCGGGGACGGCCCCCGGGTCGGCGACGGCACCGACGCCGACGCGGTCGTGGTGCTCGGCTCGGCCGCCTCGGTCCACGACCGGCTCCCCTGGCTCGAGCGGCTGGCGGACTGGCTCGAGCCCCTCCTCAGCGGCGCGCGGCCGCGACCCCTGCTCGGCCTCTGCTTCGGCCACCAGCTCCTCGCCCACCTCGCCGGCGGCGAGGTCGGGCTGCTGCACGCCGACGGCCGCAAGGAGGTCGGCGTCAGCACCACCGTGGTCGAGGGCAGCCGCCTCCTGCCCGGCCGGCGCGAGCTGCGGGTGGTGGTCAGCCACTGCGAGCTGGTGCGCCGGCCGCCACCGGGGTGGCGGGTCGTGGCGCACCGCGACCTGGTCGCGGTCGACGGCCTCGAGCACCCGACCCTGCCCGTGTTCGGCTTCCAGTTCCACCCCGAGGCCCGGCAGGAGCTCGCGCTCCGCCGCGGCCTCGACCCGGCCCTGGTCGACGCCCGCGTCCACGCCGACGGCGACGCGGTGCTCGACGCCTTCGCCCGTTTCGCCTGGGCGTGGGCCACGGGCGCGGGCGAGCGGGCCTCGGGGTAGGCGGTGCGACCCGCCGCCGCCCGCCTCG
>CAYTJW010000409.1:0-5324 GCA_964438135.1 uncultured Thermoanaerobaculia bacterium | reverse complement strand
GGTATCGCGACCACCGACGAGGGCCAACGCGAGGGCGCAGGCTGCCGTCCGCGGGGTCCAGCCGGACCAGGCCGCGGGGCCCGACCGCCCACACCGCGCCGTTGCGGCCGCCGAGCACCTCCCGGACCCCGGCGGCATCCACCTCCGGCGCCGGCGCAGAGGCCGCCATTCTCCGCGTGTCGACCACCCCGAGACCAACGGTGGTGAGCACCCACAGCCGCCCGTCCTGGCCCTCGGCCAGGGCCAGGACGGCACTGCCCGGCAGGCCGTCCGCGGTGGTCAGGGCGACGACCTCGTCCCCGCGCCAGCGCAGCAGGCCCCCGGCCGTCCCCGCCCACAGGGCGCCGTCGCCGGTCGCGAGCAGGCACACGGCGTAGTCGTCGCGCATCGCCTCGACGGTGGCCGAGCTGAACGGCGTGAACACCGACCCGTCGAAGCGGACCACGCCGGCGATGGTGCCCACCCAGAGGTTGCCGTCCGCGGTCTGGGCCAGGCTGGTGATCTGCCCGCTGGGCAGTCCCCGCGAGCTGTCCCACCCCCGCAACCGGTACTGCGACACCCGCCGGCCGGGCTCGAGCGCCGGGGCCGGCGCGACCGCGAGCGCCGCGACCACCAGCAGCAGGACCGACCTGAGGGCACGGGTCACCCGACGATGGTAGCAGGGCCTCGCGGCGCGGGCCGTCCTCACACCGCCTTGAGGGCCGCCACCGGGTCGAGGCGCGAGGCGCGCCAGGCCGGCCACCACGAGGCGGCCAGGACCAGCAGCGCGCCCACCGCCGCCACCGCCAGCGCGTGCCACGGGTCGACCACCAGCGGGATGTGGTCGACCATGTAGACCCGCGCCAGACCCTCCGGGAAGCGGACCGCCCGGGTCAGCGTCAGCACCTCGGCCACCGCCCAGCCGACCGCCACCCCGGAGGCCACTCCCGCCCCGCCCAGCATCGCCCCGGCCAGGACCAGCACCCGCCGCACCCGCGCCGGGGTGGCGCCGACCGCCAGCAGGATGCCGGTGGCGCGCCGCTTGTCGATCGCCAGCACGACCAGGGCCGAGCTGACCTGGAACGAGGCCACCGCCACCACCAGGGTCAGCACCACGAACAGGGACAGGGTCTGCCAGCGCAGGGCGGCGAACAGCGACCGGTTCATCTCCCGCCAGTCCGTCACCAGCAGCTCCGGCGCCGCCGCCTCGAGCGCCGCGCGGGCCGCCTCCACCGCCAGCGGGTCCTCGAGCTCGACCTCGACCCCCGCCACGCCGACCCGCGGCACCACCTCCAGCACCCGGTCGAGGGGGACCACGACCCACCGCTCGTCGAACTCGGCGAAGGCCAGGCGGAAGGTGCTCGCGACCTCCAGTCGCAGACCCGGCAGCAGCCACTCTCCCGGGGCCGGCGGCAGGGTGACGGTGGCCGACGAGCCGGTCTCGAGCCCGACCTGGCGGGCGAGGCGCTCCCCCACCGCCGCCGGCACCGCCCCCCCTCCCGGCCACGCCGGCAGACCGGTGAAGGCCGGCGGCTCCAGCACCGCCTTGACCACCACCGGCAACGGCCGGCCCGGCTCGGCCGGGTCCTCGAGCAGCCCGGTCAGGTAGGTGACGGGCTGGGCCCGCACCACGTCGGGTGCGCCGCCGACCACGGCGGCCAGGCGCCGCCCCTCGCCGAGGCCGAGCGGCCGGGCCGAGAACCCCACCAGGTGGGCGTTGCCGCGGGTCAACGCGCGCGAGATGGAGCCCTGGTAGCCGTTCATCAGGGCCAGGGTCACCACCAGCGCGGCGGTGGCCACCGCCACCCCGCACAGGGCCGCCAGCGCCGTGCCGCGCAGCAGGGCGCCGCTGCGGCGGCGGAGGAAGCGCACGGCGAGCTCCAGCTCCAGCACCCGGGGAGTCTACGACACCCCGGGCGCAGTGGCGCGGTCGCACCGCTCGCCTCCCCACCCTTGCCCGCGCCCGACGGGGCGTGCCGCAGCCACATGGCCCACCGCAGCGGTCCAACCATGTGGTCCCTTCGCCAGCCCTGGCCGGCGGAACTGCGGCTTGGCTGCCCTAAGATGAGCACATGAGCCCTCCCCCGCTCCCCTCCCCGGGGCAGGTCCTGTCCGGCCCATTCTTCGACGAGGCGGTTCGCGTCGAGGTGGTGCGGCCGCAGGGCGGTGACGCGTGGCAGCTCGGCGTGGTGGGTGTGCGGAGCGAGCGCTTCCGCAGCGTCACCCTGACCGCGGACGAGTTCTCCCAGCTCCGCGTGGTCGACACCGCCATGACCTTCGACGGCGACGGCCGGCTGCTGCGGCTTGCCCTGCAGGCGTACGCCCTCGGCATCGCCTACGAGTTCGACCCTTACTTCGGCCTGTCCGTGTCCCGAGTCGACCCTCTTCCCCATCAGCTCGCGGCGGTCTACGACCACCTTCTCCGGCCGGGACGCGTGCGCTTCCTCCTCGCCGACGACGCCGGCGCCGGCAAGACGGTCATGGCGGGCCTGCTCCTGCGCGAGCTGAAGCTGCGCGGCCTGGTCGAGCGCGTCCTCGTCGTCTGCCCCGCCAACCTCGCCTTCCAGTGGCAACGCGAGATGAGGGAGAAGTTCGAGGAGAAGTTCCTGGTCCTCAAGGGCTCGGACATCCGCGACCAGTTCGGGGTCAACCAGTGGCTCGAGCAGAAGCATGTCGTGACGTCCCTCGACCTCGCCAAGCGGGTGGACATCCTGCCCGGCCTCCGCCAGGTGCACTGGGACCTGGTGATCGTCGACGAGGCGCACCGGATGTCCTGGACCCCGCCCTCGCGCAAGACCGCGCGCTACGCCCTCGGCGAGCTGCTCCGCGACTCCACCGACCACCTCCTGCTGCTGACCGCGACGCCCCACAAGGGAGACCCACACAGCTTCAGCCTCTTCCTCCAGCTTCTCGACCGCGACGCATTCGCCGACGTGCGCTCGATTCGCGAGGCGATGGACCACCACGCCGCTCCGTTCTACCTGCGCCGCACCAAGGAGGCGATGGTCCACTTCCCGGAGCGGCAGCCGGACGGCACCTGGGCCGCGCGCAAGATCTTCACCGCCCGCATCCCCATGACCGTGGACTTCAAGATCGACGGCGCCGAGGACGACCTCTACCGGGCGGTCACCACCTTCGTCAAGCGCCAGAGCGCCCGCGCCGCAGCGGCCCGCGACGACCCGCGCGCGCGGGCGGTCGGCTTCCTCATGGCCCTCTACCAGCGCCGGCTCTCCTCGAGCGCGCGGGCGGTGCGCCGCTCCCTCGAGAACCGCGCCCGCCGCCTCGAGGAGGGGCTCAAGAAGGCTGAGACCGCTGCCGAGCAGGCGCCGCCGTTCCTGCCCGACCTCGAGGACCTGGAGGAGATGGACGAGGCTGAGCGGGACCGGCTCGAGCGGCTCGTCGAGGCCGTTTCCCTCGCCCGCAACGCGGATCAGGTGCGCGAGGAGGTCGCCGAGCTCGAGCAGCTCTCCGCCCAAGCCGAGCGGGTCGAGGCCGCGGGCGACGAGGCCAAGCTCTCTCGCCTCGAGGGCCTCCTCCACACCGAAGGCTTCTTCGACCGGCCCGACCAGCGTCTGCTCCTCTTCACCGAGTTCAAGGACACCCTCGACTACCTGGTGGAGTGCCTGCGCAGCTGGGGCTTCCGAGTCGGCACCATCCACGGCGGTATGCGGCCCGGCTCCCGTGAGGAGCCCGGCACCCGCCTCCACGCCGAGCAGCAGTTCTGGGAAGGGGCGACACAGGTCCTGGTCGCCACCGAGGCCGCCGGCGAGGGGATCAACCTGCAGTGCTGCCACGTCCTCTTCAACTACGACATCCCCTGGAACCCCAACCGCCTCGAGCAGCGCATGGGGCGCATCCATCGCTACGGCCAGACCCACGACTGCCTCATCTTCAACTTCGTCGCCACCAACACCATCGAGGGACGCATCCTCGGCCGCCTGCTCGAGAAGCTGCAGGAGATCCGTGACGCCCTCGACGACGACGCGGTCTTCAACGTCGTCGGCGAGGTCCTACCGGCCGCCCACGTCGAGCGTGTCCTGCGCGACTACTACTCGGGCCAGCTCGGCGACGCCGACCTCGAGGAACGGCTCCTGCGCAACGTCGACGAGGCGCAGTTCCGCGCCATCTGCGAGAACGCCCTCGAGAACCTGGCCACCAAGAAGCTCAACCTCGCCATGTTGGTCGAACGCCGGGCCAAGGCCCAGCAGCACCGGCTTGTGCCGGAGACCGTCGACCGCTTCGTCGCCGAGGCTGCCGACTACGCCGGCCTGACGGTCAAGCCGGTCCCGCACCTGCGTCACGCCTTCGACCCGGGCCGCACCCCCACCGCCCTCGCCCGCCACGACCGCGCGCCGGACTGGCGACTGCCCGCCGTCGCCAGCCGCTATCCGCGATGCTGCACCGACCGGTCGGTGGCCGAGGAGCACACCCTGGAGTGGGTCACCCCCGGCCATCCGCTGCTCGAGGCGTTGCGGCGCGAGATCCTGGAGCAGGGCCGGCAACCCTTGGGTCAGGGCGCCACCTTCTACTCGCTCCAGCACGAGCGCCCGGCGCGCCTGGACTTCGTTCGTGCCCGGGCGGTCGACGGGCTCGGCCAGGTGGTGCACGAGCGCCTGCTGGCGGTCGAGGTGACGGACGGGGACGATCCGCGCCTGCGCGAGCCGGGCGTGCTCGGGGACTTCACTCCCGCCGAGCCGGCGGCCGTGCCGCCCCCCGAGGTCCCAGCCCAGGACCCCATGCCCTGGCTGCACGAGCATGCCCTGAGACCGTTCCTCGACGAGGTGCGGGCCGAGCGGGCGGCCGAGCTGGGCCGGGTCGCGACCCACGTCGAGCTGTCGCTGACCGAGCTGCTGCAGAGGACCGACGACGAGATCGGCCGGGCCGCGGCCGAGGTCGAGGACGGGGTGCAGGGCGCCGAGGGCCGCCTGGCCCAGGCCGAGGCCCGCCACGGCGAGCTACTCCAGCGCCGCCAACGCCGCCGCCATGAGCTCGAACAACAGCGCTCGCTCACCCTGCAAGCGGTCGAGCGGCTGACCAGCGTCCTCGTCCACCCCCACCCCGAGCGGGACGCGCCCGAGGTGCGCCGCCTCCGGCCCAACCTCGAGACCGAGGCGGTGGCCATGCGCGTGGCGGCCGAGCACGAGCAGGCCGAAGGCCGCCAGGTCACTGACGTCCACGACCAGAACCTCGGCTACGACCTGACCAGCCTCGACCTCGCCTCGGGCGAGCTGCGCCTCATCGAGGTCAAGGGGCTCGCCAGCCCGAGCGGCACTATCCTCCTCACCCCCAACGAGCGCCGCGTCGCCGAGGACCGCCGCGACTGCTACTGGCTCTACGTCGTCACC
>CAYTJW010000408.1:0-5333 GCA_964438135.1 uncultured Thermoanaerobaculia bacterium | reverse complement strand
GGCGCTGGTCGAGTCGGTCTGGTACCGTCCTGCCACCGGCAGCGCGGCCAGGGCGCGGGTCCGCTTCACCATCACCTCGAGCGGCCGGCTGCAGGACATCGTCCTCGAGGAGAGCTCGGGTGTCCCGTCCTTCGACCGCGCCGCGCTGCGCGCCCTGTACGCCGCCAACCCCCTGCCGCCGCTGCCGCCGGCCTACGGGCAGCCGAGCCTGACCGTGCACCTCACCTTCGCGGAGTAGCCGATGACCGCCTGCCGCGCCGCCCTGCTCGTGACCCTGGCTCTCGCCGCCGGCCCCGCCGCGGCCCAGCAGGAGCTCTACCTGGAGATCACCCAGCCCGGCCTGCGCCGGGTCGCCGTGGCCGCGCCGCCGCTCGCCCTCCTGCCGGGGACCCCGGCCGAGGTCGCGACCGCCTTCCAGCAGACCCTCGACCGCGACCTCCAGGCCGCCGCCCCCATCGCCCTGGTCGACCCGCGCCTGTTCGCGCTGGTCGAGGACCACCCCCGCGCCGAGGTGCTCAACCAGCGCTGGCGGGCGGTCGGCGCCCAGTTCCTGCTCACGGGCACCGTGGTCCGCGCCGGCGGTCAGCTGGTCGTCGAGGCGCGCCTGGTCGACCTGGTGTCGGGCGAGTACGCGTTCGCCAAGCGCTACCGGGCCGGCGTCAGCGCCGCGCAGGTGGTGGCGCACACCCTCGCCAACGACCTGGTCCAGGTCTTCACCGGCCGGCCCGGGCCGTTCCTCTCCCGCCTCGCCTTCATCTCCGGGCGCACCGGCAGCTCCGAGCTGTTCGTCATGGACTGGGACGGCTCCAACCCGCGCCAGCTCACCAAGCACGGCTCCATCGCCCTGGCGCCGGCCTGGGCGCCGGGCGGCAAGCACCTCGCCTTCACCTCGTTCCTGCGCGGCGGCCCGGCCCTGTTCCTGCTCTCGCCGCAGGAGGGCTACCTGCGCCTGCTCCACGACCAGGGCGGGGTCAACTCCTCGCCGTCGTTCTCCCCGGACGGGCAGCGCATCGTCTTCGCCTCCAGCCAGGGCGGCAACGTCGACCTCTACACGGTGCCGGTCGAGGGCGGGGAGGCGCAGCGGTTGACCACCTCGCTGGCGATCGACACCCAGCCCGCCTGGGCGCCCAACGGTCGCCAGATCGCTTTCACCTCCAGCCGCTCGGGCAGACCGCAGCTCTACCTGATGGACGCGGACGGCTCCAACGTCCGCCAGCTGACCTTCGAGGGCGAGTTCCACGACGAGGCGGCCTGGGCCTCGGACGGGACCCGCCTGGTCTGCACCACGCGGGTCGACAACCGCTTCCAGCTCGCCACCGTCGACGTGGTGACCGGCGAGGAGCGGGTGCTGGCCGGGCCGGGCAACAACGAGTCGCCGAGCTTCTCGCCCGACGGCTCGATGCTGGCGTTCGTCTCCGACCGCACCGGCACGCCGCAGATCTTCATCACCGACGCCGAGGGCCGCCCGACCCAGCTCACGACAGAAGGTGCCAACCACTCGCCGGCCTGGGTCGGCGAGACCGCCGAGCCCTGAGGAGGGCCGTCATGACCGACCGCAAGTACCGACACCGAGGCTACCAGGACTCCGACCGCGACCGCGACGAGCGGCGGCCGCCCGAGCGCCGCGACGAGCCGGGCCGGCCGCGCACCGAGGGCGCGCCGCGGGGTCGCGGCCTCGGTCGCCCGACCACCATCTCCTTCAAGTGCGCCTCCTGCGGCGTCGACATCCAGACCGCCCTCTCCCAGGTCAGGACCGAGACCCTCTGCCCCAGCTGCAGCAAGCCCCTGCACACCTGCACCAACTGCGTCTTCTTCGACCCGGGCGCCACCCTCGAGTGCCGCAAGCCCATCCAGGCCCGGGTCGAGGCCAAGGCCGCCGCCAACAGCTGCACCTTCTACCAGCCGAAGACCGTCCGCGACCTGCGCGTCACGACCGCCGCCAGCCCCGACGACGCGCGCGCCGCCTTCGACGCCCTGTTCAGGAAGAAGTGAGCCCGGGCGGGGACGAGCCCCGTCAGCGCCAGGCCCCGACCGTCCGGCTCCCCCGACCCCGGGCAGCGATCCCCTCTCAGCCCGCCGACGGCGGCTTGACCAGGTCGAGACCGTGCCCGCCGCGGCCGCGCTCGGCCCACCACAGGAGGGCCGCGAACGCGAAGCCGACGAACGCCAGCCCGGCCAGCATCCACATCGCCGGCAGCCAGCCCGCGGGGTTGGCGGCGCTGGCGTGGGCGGAGTCGTTGACCCGGCCGATGGCCCACGCCATCACCGCCCAGCCCACCTGCTGGCAGAAGGTCATCATGGCGTAGGCCGAGCCCAGCCGCTGCTCCGGGACGAGGTAGGTCACGGTCGGCCACAGCACCGCGGGCACCACCGCGAAGGCGATGCCGAGCATGGCCATCGACACGATCGCCGGCACCTGGGTGTAGGACAGGAGCAGGAACGGCGGCACCAGCAGCGCCGAGCCGAGCGCCATCAGCAGCGTCCGGCGGCCGACCCGGTCGACCAGCAGCCCGAACAGCGGCATGCCGAACATCGACAGCAGCGGGATCCACGACTTGAGGCTGCCGGCCTCGGCGTCGGAGATGCCGTGGGCCTGGGTCAGGTAGAGGTTGGTGAAGCTGCGGAAGGGGAAGATGGTGGCGTAGAAGGCCACGCACAGCCCGACCACCCACCAGTAGGCCCGCGAGAAGCGGACCAGGTCGGCCAGGACCAGCTTGTCGGTGGCGGCGCTCGCGCCGACCGGGTAGTGCCGCTCGGCGTGCCGCTCGAGCTCCTCGTACAGGACCGCGAACAGGAACCACATGAGCCCCGCGCCGGCAGCGAGGAGGAGGGGCGGCTGCCAGGCCGAGAAGAGCTCCTGGGCGAACTCGGGGGACTTGTCGGCAACCCAGGACCCCAGCCGGGCCACGAACAGGTTGACCGCCAGGGCGAACGAGATCTCCTTGCCCTTGAACCAGCGCCCGACCACGGCGGTGACGGCGACGATGAACAGCTCCGAGCCGACGCCGAGCACGAAGCGGCCTACCATCATGGCGAGCGCCGGGGACGCGGGCAGCGCCTTCGGCAGCAGGGCGATGACCCCGCCTCCGACCGCACCGACGGCGGCGAACAGCACCGCCGAGCGGCGCGTGCCGAGCCGGTCGATGAGCACGCCGCCAGCGATCAGGGTCAGCAGCGCGGCGACGTTGTAGGCGGTGTCGAGCAGGCCGATCTGCTGGTCGGACAGACCGAGCTGCTCCTGCAGCAGCGGGGTCACCGGCGGCAGCGCGTCGAACACGTAGTAGCAGCCGAACATGGCCAGGCTGCAGCTCAGGAGAACGCTCCACCGGAACATGGCTGAAGGCTGCGCCGGGGCAGCCGCGGCTGGCCGAGCCTGGAGGTCGTCGCTCATGGACGGCGACGATAGCAGGGCGCGGGGCGCGGGAGAAGGGGGAGGCGGGAGGAGGAGCGGCGCCGCCGGGGTGTCGGCCACGTCCGGGCCAGCGGCCACGGGTGCGGCGACGGGGGCAGGAGCGGGGAGACCGGACCCGGCGCAGCGGGCGGGCCGTCACATCGGGTACAGCCCCCCGTCCCGCTCCGGCTCGCCGGCGCCGCCGCCCTCGCCCCCCATCTCGTCCTCGAGCGCGTCGCCGAGCTCCTCCTCGACCGACTCCGGGTCCTCGCCCGCCTCCAGGCGCCGGATCATCTCCTCCATGGTGGGGGTCACCCGCTCACCGGCCAGCTCGGTCATGCGCCGCACCGCCGCCGCCATCTGCCGCGGGTCGTTCTCGTCCATGCCCTCCAGCTCCGAGGCGAGGCGCATCATGTCCCGCTCCACCCGCGGGTCGTCCGCCGCGTCGCCCGCTCCGGGCTCGGGCCGGGCGGCCGGGGCCGACCGGCGCGGGCCGACGCCGAAGCGGGACGGCACCCGCCTCAGGTCCGGGTTGGCGCACCGCGGGCAGGTCGGCACCCGGTCCGTCGCCACCCGGAACGAGTGGAAGCTGAAGATGCGGTTGCAGCGCGAACAGAGGAACTCGTACACCGGCATCGCTGTCCTCCCGCTCCCCCGGACGAGCGCGGGGTCAGGCGGCCGAGCCGCCCGCCTCCCACGCCGACACCCTGAAGCCGTCGAGCCCGGCCTCGGCCAGACGGCCCGGCGCCACCCGCACCGCCACCTCGACCACCGCGTCGCGGAAGCGCCGGGCGAGCTGGTGGGGCAGGGCGAGCGCGCGCTGCACCGCCTCCGCCTCGGTCAGGGGGACGGCGACGATGGCCACGCCGTCGGCCGAGAGCAGCCGTTGGCGAACCGCCACGAGCAGCTCCTCGACCCCCTCGCCGGTGGCGGCCGACACCGCCACCGCGCCGCGCTCCCACGCCAGCGACAGGCTGCGGCGGGTCGGCAGCAGGTCGACCTTGTTGAGGACCACCAGGGTCCTGGCCGGCTCCACGCCGAGACCGGCCAGCACCTCGTCGCCGACCTCGACGTGGTCGCGCCAGGAGGGGTGGGCGGAGTCGACCACGTGCAGCACCAGGTCGGCCTCGACGGCCTCCTCGAGGGTCGACCGGAACGGCGCCACCAGGTGGTGCGGCAGCTTGCGGATGAAGCCGACCGTGTCGGTCAACACCGCCGTGACGTCCTCGCGCAGGCTCACCCGCCGGGCGCGCGGGTCGAGGGTGGCGAAGAGACGGTCCTCGACCAGCACCTCGGCGTGCGACAGGCGCCGGAACAGCGACGACTTGCCGGCGTTGGTGTAGCCGACCAGGGCGATGGCGGGCAGCCCCTGCCGCCGCTCGCGCCGCAGCCGCCGGTCGCGCTCGATGACGGCGAGCTTCTCCTTGAGCAGGCTGATGCGGCGGCCGATCAGCCGCCGGTCGAGCTCGAGCTGGGTCTCGCCCACGCCGCGGGTGCCGATGCCCCCGGCCTGGCGCGACAGGTGGCGCCAGCGCCGGGTCAGGCGCGGCAGCAGGTAGCTGAGCTGGGCCAGCTCGACCTGGGTCTGGGACTCCCGGCTGCGGGCGCGCTGGGCGAAGATGTCGAGGATCACCCCGGCGCGGTCGAGGACCTTGACCTCACCCGGCAGCTCCCGCTCGAGGTTGCGGACCTGCGAGCCGCTCAGGTCCTCGTCGAACACCACCGCCCGCACCCCGAGCTCGCCGCAGCGGTCCGCGAGGCGGCGGACGAAGCCCTCGCCGACCAGCGTCGCCGGGTCGGGCGCGGCCCGCTCCTGGAGCAGGCGGTCGAGCACCGTCCCGCCCGCGGTCTCGACCAGCCGCACCAGCTCGTCGAGGTGCTCCTCGACCTCCGGCCGCGGGTTGCCCGGCAGGGCCAGGCCGACCACCAGCGTCGGCTCGGC
>CAYTJW010000407.1:0-5336 GCA_964438135.1 uncultured Thermoanaerobaculia bacterium | reverse complement strand
TGATCCACAGTCAGGTGCTCTAACCAACTGAGCTAGGGCGGGGTCCCTGACAGGGGCGCACGAGCGCCACCGGCGGACTCTACCCAGCCCGGGCGGTGCTGTCAACACGGCCGCTCGACGAGGGCGCGCGTCAGGATCGTGGCGGCAGGCGTGCCGCCAGCCGGGCGGGGGGGCGCCGCGGCTCCTGGCTGCCCCCTGCCAGCAGGCGAGACGACCGCGGTCACAACGCCCCTGCGAGCCGTCGGGCCGGGCCGCGGGGTCCGGGCCGTGCGACCGCCGTCCCCGGCTCAGAGCTGCGGCGGCGCCCCGTCGTCGGGCGGGGCCTGGCCCCGGCGCCGGGCGATCTCGGCCAGGATCTCGCGCATCGCGTCCGGCCCCATCGCCGAGATCGCGCCGACGATCTGCGCCATCTCCGCCTGGCCGCCGCCGAACTCGATCTGGCCGGTCTCGATCGCCTTGCGGACGACGCCGTCGTACTCGTCGACGAGCTGCGGCATCCCCATCAGCACCCGGCGCAGCTGGAGCTGGGTGAGCCGGGCGTCCTCGAGCGGGAACTCGATCACCGGCCGGATCTCGCCGTCGTCCGCGTCGTACTCGTACTGGATCAGCTTGGTCCGGTACTGCACCATCATCAGCGCCTGCATCACCGCCAGCTTGTGCGGCCCCTCCTTGTAGACGTAGGCCCGCGGCGCCATGATCTCCAGGTACTCACCGTTCTCGTGCAGCCTGATGGCCATGAACAGGACCTTGTTGCCATCCTGGTTGACGTAGTTGTGCATCTGGAAGCCGGTCCGGATGAGGTCGCGAGCCGGGGTCACCTCGTGCTTCACGCCCATCGCGTTGAGGAACTCGCTGATCTCGTCGTAGGTGGTCGCCATGTCGGTCTCTCCCTTCTCCCTGCCAGCTCACCGGCCGGCGTTCGACAGGATCTCGGCGAAGCACGCCGCCAGGTCGTCGGCGTACAGGGTCTCCCGCTCCACCAGCAGCCGCGCCAGCCCCTCGAGCGCCGCCTGCTGGTCGTGCAGCAGCTCGAGCACTGCCCGCTGCTGCCGCAGCAGCCACTCCCGGGCGCGGTCGATGGCCTCCTTCGGCAGGTCCCCGAGGCCGGCGCCGGCGCCCAGGCCTCGCGCCGCCCCGCTCAGGCTGAGGATGCCGAACTGGCTGTCGAGGCCCCAGTTGGACACCGACTGCAGGAGCAACGCGGTGGCGCGCTCGAGGTCGTTGGAACACCCGGCGGTGACGCCGCTCGGGCCCAGCACCAGCTCCTCGGCCGCCCGCCCGGCCAGCAGCACCTGCACCGACCGGCACAGCCGGTCGAGGGTCTGGTCGCGGTAGCCCTCCCCGCCGGCGTGCTCGACGAAGCCCAGCGCGCGCCCCCGGGGCAGGATCGACACCTGGGTCGGCGGCTCGTCGGGGAAGTGCACCCGCTGGGCGAGGGCGTGGCCGGCCTCGTGCACGGCGGTGCTCCAGCGGACGCTCTCCTCCAGGATCGGCCGCTCGGACGCCAGCCCCATGCCGACGGTCGTGACCGCCTCCTGCAGGTCCTCCTGGGCGATCGCCGGCCGGCCGTTCCGGAACGCTCGCAGGGCCGCCTCCTTGCAGACCTGCTTGACGTCGGCGCCGCTCATGCCGGCGGTGCGCACGACCAGGGCGGCGAGGTCCACCCCCGCGGCGAGCGCCCGGCCGCTCAGGTTCAGCTCGAAGATCCTCTTGCGGGCCTCGGCGTCGGGGTTCGGCACCTCGATCTGCAGGTCGAACCGGCCCGGTCGCAGCAGCGCCGGGTCGAGGATGTCGGCGCGGTTGGTCGCCGCCAGCACGAACACCGGCAGGTCGGAGCGGACGAAGCCGTCCATCTGCGCCAGCAGCTCGTTCAGCACCGACAGGCGCCACTGCTGCGAGTCGCTGCCGCGGGCCCCGCCGACGCTGTCGACCTCGTCGATGAAGAGGATCGAGGGGGCGAAGCGCCGCGCCCGGGCGAAGAGCTCCCGCACCACCTCCTCGGACTCGCCGACGAACTTGCGGAAGACCTCCGAACCGGACAGGGCGAAGAACGGCACCTGCGCCTCCCCGGCCACGGCCCGCGCCAGGGTCGTCTTGCCGGTGCCGGGCGGGCCGGTGAGGAGGATGCCGCGCGGCGGGTCGACGCCCACCGCCCGCATCGCCTGCGGGTCGGTCAGGCAGCGGATGACCTCTTGCAGCCGCTGCTTGGCCTGGGTCGCCCCGGCCACGTCGGCGAGCCGGTCCCGGGGCAGGTCGACCCAGCCGGTCCCCCAGCGGTCGCCGGCCGAGACCAGCGTCACGTCCCGCAGGCGCCCGACCTCGAGGGTCAGCACCTGACCCCCGCCGAGGGCGTCCAGCCGCGGCGT
Source organism: uncultured Thermoanaerobaculia bacterium (assembly GCA_964438135.1). Taxonomy (GTDB): domain Bacteria; phylum Acidobacteriota; class Thermoanaerobaculia; order Thermoanaerobaculales; family Sulfomarinibacteraceae; genus CAYTJW01. Next base: position 2,970 of record CAYTJW010000407.1, on the reverse strand, counting down.
GAGGTCGAACTCGAGCAGCTGCCCCCGGCGCCGGTAGTGCTCCAGCACCCGCTGCCGGCGGAGGGCCGCCTCGATCTCGGCCAGCTGGCGGAAGAAGCTGTCGCGCTCCATCGCCTGCTCTTCGCCGCTGCCGTAGAAGCGCTTCTGGAGGACGCCGCGGGCGCCGCCCTCGAGGCGGACGCGGTCGAGCAGCTCGGTCGACAGGCCCCGCTTCTCCGGCGACTCGGAGAACAGGTAGACCGGCGTCTCGGGCGCGCGGCTGCGCAGCCAGCGGAGCAGGGACAGGCCCTTCTCCGTGCCGCCGCTGCCCGGCTCGAAGCCGATGTTGAGGTCGAGCAGCACCAGGTCCACCCCGCCCTTGCGCATCGCCTCGTCGGCCCCGGCCCGGTCGCCGACCTGGGAGCAGTCGTAGGAGCTCGCGAGGACGTCGGACCAGGGGTCGTCGTCCACCAGCAGCAGATGGGTCCGGCCGGCCATGGCCTGCCGCAGGGGCTCGGGCAGCGGCGTCTCCGGGGCCAGCGCGAAGCGCAGGGCGGAGAGACGGTCGAGGAGCTGGTCGGGCTCGTCCACCAGCGGGCGCCGGTGGTCGTGGACCAGGTCCATCACCGTGCCGTAGAGGAAGCGGCGCAGGCCCGAGGTCAGGCGCCGGGCGTCGCCGCCGCACCCGAACCGGAGCACGAACAGGCCGAGGATGAGCGGGTCGTCGACCTCCAGCGAGACGCCGATCGAGCGCCGCAGCTCGGCCGTCACCTGGCGCAGGGTGGCGTCGGCGATGCGCTCCAGGGTCAGGCCGTCGAGGTGCCGGAAGAGGACCGTGGCGCCCTTGGCCATGCGCGACAGCAGCTCCGGCGACAGCCCGCCGCCCGTCTCGCCCGCCGCCCGCGTGCGCACGTCCCGGCCCAGGGCCTCCAGCACCACGGCGTCGATCTCGCGCGAGTCCTGCAGCGCCCCGGCCCGGTTGGGGGAGTCGTACAGCTCGCGGCCGAGGTTGGTGGTGAAGACCAGCGTCGCCCGGGAGAAGTCGACCTCGGTGGCGGTGTTGTTCTCGTACAGGCGACCGGCGTCGAGCACCTGCAGGAAGATGTTCTGGGTGTTCGGGTGGGCCTTCTCGATCTCGTCGACCAGGACGAAGGCCTCCGGGTTGTCGGCCACGAACCCGGTCAGGACGCCGCGGCCAGCCCCCGAGTAGGCCTTGGCGAAGCCCACCAGCTGCTCGTGGTTCTGGTGGCCGGAGTAGGCGCTCATGTCGAGGCGGAGGCAGGCCGGCTTGCCGGCCCCGCCGAGGTGGCTCGCCATGGCCTCCGCCAGCATGGTCTTGCCCACCCCGGGCGGCCCGACGAAGGTCAGCACCGCCCGCGGGCCCGGCGCCTCGCGCTCCTCGCGCTTCCCCTGCAGCATGACCGAGAACCAGAGGTCGCAGACCCGGTCGACCGCCTGCTCCTGGCCGAGGACGCGCTCGGCCAGGACCGCCCTCAGGCCGTCGACGGTGGTCATGACCTCGCGCACCGCCCGCGCGCTGTGGCGGAGCTCGACGCGCGGGTAGCGCTTGGCGTTGGCCAGGAACGGCTTGCCCCACTCCTCGTCCGGCTCCAGCACGGCCAGCGCGCGGGCCAGCAGCGGCTCGGCCTTGAGGCACCCCTCGCGCTGCTGCACCTCGCGGGTGATCTCCGCCAGGCGGGGGGTGAGGTTCAGGCTGCGATCCGTCACGGGCTGCTGCGCCCGGCTCAGCTGCTCGACGAACCGCTCCTCCAGCAGGTCCCGGTTGAGGGGCACCTCCGACCCCAGCAGCCGGGCCAGCAGCTCCGGCCCGCCGTCGGCGCGCATCGCCCCGAGCAGCAGGTGGCGGACGTCCAGGCTCACCCCCTCGGCCACGGCGTAGCCCTTGCCCCACGCCAGGATCTTCGCGAACAGCTCGTCCATTGCCACTGGGCCGGCCATCACCACCTCCGCCGGGTCGACGCGTGCGTGTCCCCCTCCCCCCCGTCCCGCCTGAGCGCCCGCCCAGGGTACTCGCGCCCGACCGACTGTCAACACGGCGGCCGGGCGGCGCTCGCGGCGGCGGCGTACACTCCCCCCGCGAGGCTCGAGTTGCGGTGGGGTTCGACCGCCAACGGTTCCGGGCGCTCGTCGCCGAGATCCTCGACCTGGCGCGCGGCCGGCCGGTCGGGCTGCTGCCGTTCGAGGACGTGCAGGAGAGGCTGAAGCTCCGTCGCCTCGTCGACCGGGGCCTGGCGGAGGTGCCCCTCGACCGCATCGTCGGCAGCGTCGGCCGGCCGCGGGAGTTCACCCGCGCCTTCCTGCCCCGGAGCGAGGCGCTGCGCCAGCGCTGGGACGCGGTCGAGGCGCTGGCCGAGGGGCCGCGCGGCTTCCCGCCGGTCGACCTGTACCGGGTCGGCGACGCCTACTTCGTGGTCGACGGCCACCACCGCGTCTCGGTCGCCCGCTCGCTCGGCGCCGGCACCATCGAGGCGCGGGTCAAGGAGTTCCTGACCCCGGTGCCGGTGGGGCCGGACGAGTCGCTCGAGGAGCTGCTGCTCAAGGGCTCGCTGGCCGACTTCCTCGAGGTCACCGGCCTGGTCCCGGAGGGCCCCGACGAGTACCGGGCGACCGTCGCCCACGGCGCCGAGCGGCTGCTCGAGCACGTCAACGTCCACGCCTACTACCGCTGGCTCGACACCGGCCAGCCGGTCGCCTGGCCCGAGGCGGTGGCGTCGTGGCGCGACACCGTCTACCGGCCGATGGTCGCCGCCATCCGCGCGAGCGGCATCCTGGGCGACTTCCCCGGCCGCACCGAGACCGACCTCTACCTGTTCCTGATGGACCACCTCCACCAGCTCCGCCAGCGGCGCCAGGGACGGCCGGTCGCCCCCGAGGCGGCGGTGCGCCACTACCGCCTGCTGCGACGGCTGGCGCGCCGCCGCCCCCGCCGCGACCGCCCCCCCGAGCCGGAGCCCCCGCCCGAGGGGTGAG
>CAYTJW010000406.1:0-5344 GCA_964438135.1 uncultured Thermoanaerobaculia bacterium | reverse complement strand
GACCTGCGCCTCGAGCGGGCGTGGGCGGCGGACGACCGCCGCCTCGCGGCCACGCTCGCGGCCGGGGACGGGGCGGTGGCCCTGCGCCTGGAGGCCGGCGCGGACGACTTCCCGGTGGTGGTCAAGCTGCTGCTCGAGGCGCCGACCTGGGTGGTGTGGGGGGGGCAGACCGGCGCCGAGAGCGGCTACGCGGTGGCGACCGCGGGCGACGTCAACGGCGACGGCTACTCCGACGTCGTCGTCGGGTCGCCGGGGTGGAACGGCGGCTCAACCGACGAGGGCCGGGTGCAGGTCTACCACGGCGGCGCCGCCGGGCTGGGGGCGACCCCGGCCTGGAGCTGGGAGCCGAACGAGGCCGGGGCCAGGGCCGGCTTCTCGGTCTCGACCGCGGGCGACGTCAACGGCGACGGCTACTCCGACCTGATCGTGGGCGCTCCCTACGCGAACGGGACCGCCACCGACCAGGGCAAGGCCTGGGTCTTCCTCGGCTCCGCCTCGGGGCTCGCGAGCTCCCCCCAGGCGACCCTCGTCGCCGCCTACGCCGCCGCCGACGCCCACTTCGGCTGGAGCGTGTCGACCGCCGGCGACGTCAACGGCGACGGCTACTCCGACGTCGTGGTCGGCGTGCCGGACGGCGGCCTGACCGCGGCCAACGACTTCGGCGGCGTGGTCGTCCACCACGGCTCGGCCTCGGGCGTCTCGACCACCGCCGCCTGGTACGCCATCGGCGACCCGACCTACCAGGACAACCTCGGCTTCCGGGTGGCGCTGGCCGGCGACGTCAACGGCGACGGCTACTCCGACATCCTGGCCGGCTCGCCGGAGGGCTCCCTGCCGGACTACATGGCCCAGTGCTACTGGGTCTTCCCCGCCCCGTGCTTCTACGGCCACGTGAAGGGCTGGCTCGGTTCGGCCGGCGGCGTCGGCAGCCTGTTCTACGACTCCCTCGACGAGCCGCGCCCCGACGTCAACTCCGGGTACCGGGCCTTCATGGGCGCCTCGCTCGGCACCCTCGGCGACCTCGACGCCGACGGCTACGCCGACTTCGCCTTCGGCAGCCCCGCCCTCGGCCGCGACTGGACCTGGGGCTACGTGGAGACCTCCTGGGGCGCGGGTCACGTCCGCATCTTCCGCGGCTCCGCCACCGGCGAGGTCTACCTCACCGAGCTCCGCGGCGCGGACAACGACGGGGAGGAGCCGGACGGGGTGGGCGCCTCCCTCTCTACCGCCGGCGACGTCAACGGCGACGGCCACGCCGACCTGGTGACGGGCATCCACGACCCCGACGACCTCGACGACGTCGGCGCCGTCCGGGTGGTGTTCGGCACCGGCGAGGGGGTCAACGGCACGCTCGAGCTCGACGTCACGTTCGAGAGCACCGGCTGGGCGGTGGCGCTGGCCGGCGACGTCAACGGCGACGGCTACTCCGACCTGGTCGGCGGCGCCCCCTACGCCAACACCGGCGGCGGCGCCGAGGAGGGGGTCGCGTTCGTCTGGTACGGCAGGGACACCGACCGCTCCGGCGACGTCGAGGCGGACGAGGCGTCGGTCGACCTGATCGGGGCGAGCGTCGCCGAGCGGCTCGGCTCGGCGGTGACCTGGGTCGACGCCAACAACGACGGCTACGACGACCTGCTGCTCGGCGCGCCCGAGTTCTCCTCCGCCCGCGGCATCGTCCGGCTCTACTGCGGTCGCGCCGACGCCCTGCCCGACCCCACCACCTGCTGGAACGCCGCCGGCACCAGCACCGGCGACGAGCACGGGAGCGCGGTCTCGGCCGGCGACCTCAACGGCGACGGCTACTACGACCTCGTGGTCGGGGCGCCGGAGGCGGGGGACGGCGGCGAGGCGCGGGTCTACTGCGGCGACTCCAGCGGCCTGCCGTCGTCGAGCCCGTGCGCGGTCCTCGCCGGCGCGGCCGGGGAGGACCTGGGCGCCTCGCTGGCGGTGGCCGGCGACGTCAACGGCGACGGCTTCGCCGACCTCCTGGTGGGCGCGCCGAACCACCTCGACGGCACCAGCCGGGTCGGCGCCGCCTACCTCTGGCTCGGCGGCGCCGCCGGCGTCGGCGGCGAGGCGGACCTCACCCTCGTCGGCACCCAGGCCAACGGCAAGTTCGGCCAGTCGGTGGCCGGCGCCGGCGACGTCAACCGGGACGGGGTGTCGGACCTCGTCGTCGGCGCCTCCTCCTTCGACCAGGGGGGGCTGACCAACGCCGGCGCGGTCTACGTCTACCACGGCCGCCTGGCCCAGGTCCCCTTCACCACGCCGGCCCGGACCCTCTACGGCGACGACGCCTTCGGCCTGTTCGGCTACAGCGTGGCCTCGGCCGGCGACGTCAACGGCGACGGCTACGCGGACATCGTCGTCGGGGCGCCCTACCGCGACAACGGCGGCGTCACCTACGGCGGGCGGGCGTCGGTGTTCCACGGCTCCGCCTCCGGCGTGGGCTCGACCGCCGCCTGGTCCGTCAGCGGCAACCAGGCGGACGCCAACTACGGCTTCGCGGTGAGCTCGGCCGGGGACACCAACGGCGACGGCTACGCGGACGTCTCAGTCGGCGCACCGGGCTTCGACACCACCCAGGACTCCACCACCTTCGTCGACGGCGGCCGGGTGGTGCTGGCGTTCGGCTCGGCCTCCGGGCTCGGCAGCGACCTGGTCACCGCCGACCACTACGACGACGGCGCCGAGCAGGGGCGCGCGGTCGGCGCGGGCGGGGACTCCAACGGCGACGGCTTCGCCGAGGTGCCGCTGTGCGCACCGGGCGGCACCTCCAGCATGATCTTCCAGGGTCGGGTGCTGCTGTGGGGGCGCAAGACCGGCCCCACCGTCCGGCCGCGCCAGCTCGACGACCCCGGCTCGACGCCGATCCCGCACCTCGGCGCGGCGGCGGCCGAGGACGGCTTCACCCTCGCGCTCGGCACCCGCACCATCTTCGGCCGCGCCCACGTCCGCCTCCAGGCCGAGGTCAAGCCGCTCTCGACCCCGTTCACCGGCTCCGGGCTGAGCGAGGGGACGAGCTGGACCAGCTCGAGCGGCGTGAGCACCGTCTACCGGGACCTCACCGGGCTCACCGCCTCGACCCAGTACCACTGGCGGGAGCGGCTCCGCCACGAGCTCGCCTCGACGCCGCTGCAGCCGCACGGGCCGTGGCGCAGCCGACCGATCGGCGGCGCCAACGAGGCCGACCTGCGCACCGCCACCACCCTGCCGGCCGACCTCGAGGTGACGGCGGGGGACTCGAACGACCCGGTCGAGGTCGGCGACACCCTCGAGGACCTGGTCACCGTCCGCAACTCCGGGCCGCAGCCGGCCAACGACGTGGCCCTCGCCCTCACCGGCTCGGTCACCAGCCTCCCCGGCCTGACTCTGAGCCCCTCGCACGGCAGCTGCGTGACCACGCCGTCGGTCCAGTGCAGCTTCGACACCCTGACCTCGGGCGCCCTGGTCACGGTGCTGGTCCAGGCGACCGCGAGCAGCGTCGGGGTCAAGACCCTGGACGCCACGCTGACGACCTCGAGCCAGGACCCCGACCTCGGCAACAACCACTGGGTCGAGACCACCACCGTCGTCATGCCGGCGGGGGACGAGTTCCTGGTCACCTCCTCGGGCGACGGCGCCGACGCCAACCCCGGCAACGGGGTGTGCGCCACCGCGACCGGCGAGTGCACCCTGCGCGCGGCGATCGGCGAGGCCAACGCCGTCGCCAACGCCGACACCGTCACCATCGCCACGCCGGACACGATCACCGTGGCGAGCGACATCCTCGTCACCGGCCCGGTGACGGTCCGCTCCGGGCTCGCCCGCCGGGCGCGGGTCAGCGGCAACGACGCCAGCCGCGTCTTCCGGGTCGACGGCACCCCCAACCCGGACGTCGCCTTCGAGCGGCTGGAGCTGGTCGACGGGCACGCCGACAACGGCAGCCTGGTGCTGCTCGAGAACGCCGACGACGTCACCTTCACCGACTGCCGGGTCGCCGGCGGCTCCGCCGAGCTCGGCGGCGCCGTCGCGGTCGGCACCTACGCCGGCGAGCTGCTGTTCGACCGCTGCACCTTCGAGGACAACGTCGCCGGGCACTACGGCGGCGCGATCCACATCGCCGGCGACTCGACCGACCAGCGCGACACCCTCGAGGTGCGGCGGTCGGTGTTCGCGGGCAACTCCGCCAGCCCGACCTGGGGCGGCGGCGGCGGCGCCATCGACGTGTCCAACACCTTCTGGGACGTGGTCATCACCGACAGCGTCTTCAGCCGCAACGAGGTCGGCGACGGCGACGCGGGAGCCATCCGCCTCTGGTCGCACCCCAGTGACTACGGCACCGCCCTGGTCGAGCGCACGAGCTTCGTCGCCAACTCCACCAGCGAGGCCAACGGCTACCGCGGCGGCGCGGTCTTCGCCGAGGCCACCCACCTCCACCTGGTCAACTGCACCTTCTCCGCCAACACCTCGCCCTCCGCCGGGGGCGCCGTCTACCAGCTCGGCGGCGAGCTCGCGCTGTCGCACTGCACCCTGGCCGGCAACGGCGAGACCGCCCTGTCGGGCCGCAGCATCGCCGGCGCCGGCAGCCCGGTGGTGCGGTCGACCGGGACCGTCTTCGCCGCGAGCGGCAGCAACTGCGCGGGCGTCGGCACCGTCGCCGGCGACCTCAACCTGGCGAGCGACGCCTCCTGCGTCTTCTCCGGCACCGCCAACCTGACGAGCACCGACCCACTCCTCGGCCCGCTCGGCAGTCTCGGCGGCGGCGGCCCGCTCTACCGGCTCCAGGCCGGCAGCCCGGCGCTGGACCCGGCCGCGGCCACGGTCTGCGTCGACGCCTACGGCGAGCTGCTGGAGCTCGACCAGCGCGCCTCGGGCCGGCCCGAGGACGGCAACGGCGACGCCGTCGTCCGCTGCGACCGCGGCGCCTACGAGGCCCACCCCGGCGACCTGTTCTCGGACAGCGTCGAGACCGGCAGCGCGTCGCGCTGGTCGCAGGTGGCGCCGTAGCGGGAGCGAGCGCGCGACGGTTGGCCTCGAGGGGCGGCCGCGGGCGGCGCCACTGGCCGGGAGGAGACGACGTGGTGGGCCGGAAGGGAGAGGAGCTTCCTTCCCAACGTGTTGAGTCTGCCACCGGGGAAGCGGGTCTGAGGGCATGACCGGGGCGCTTGCTCCAGGCGTCCTGTAGAGCGAGCCAGAGGTAGAGGAGCGGGCCACGCTGGGTGAGGAGAGCTCCAACCCCACCTCCAGGCCCGGGCGGAGGCGGGGAGGTGGCGACGGTTGAGCGCCTGGCCACCCTCGCGGGCCACGCCGGCCCGGTGCTGCGGGTCGCCGTCAACCCGGCCGGGACCCTCATCGCCTCGGT
>CAYTJW010000405.1:0-5363 GCA_964438135.1 uncultured Thermoanaerobaculia bacterium | reverse complement strand
CGCCGCCCCGGCCAGGCCGGCGGTCCGACCCCCGGCCCACGCCTCGAAGTGGTCGAGGCCGTGCCGGGAGAGCACGGCGTAGCCGCCGAGCCCGCCGGCGGCCACGACCAGCAGCAGGGCCGCGATCCCCATGGTCCGGGCATTGTACCGAGCCCGGCGCGAGGCTGGCCACAGCGCGGCGGGCGGCGGGTGGCCATGACACCGGCGGGGGCTGGAGCCGACGGCGCACCGGGGAGGGCGGGGGCGAGGTCCGGGTCGAGGTGCGGGCGCGCGTGACGATGGGCACAGTCTGCCGGGAGTGGGGACATAGACTCGGGGAAGGCCGGGCCCGCGGCGGGGGTTGGACGGGGCGGAGTGGGCTGGCGGAGGGCGCCATGACGAGGGCAGGGGTGCTGGGTGCTTTGTTGCTGGCGGCGGCGACGCCGGCCGGGGCGGTGCAGCTGATCCGGGTGCCGGAGGACCTGGCCAGCCTGCAGGTGGCGATCGAGATCGTCGGCCACGGCGGCGTGATCGAGCTCAGCGGCGGGACCTACGCGCCGCCGGTCGGCGGCTTCGTCGTCTCCGACCTCGGCAAGGCGTTCACCATCCGCGCCGCGGCCGGGGCCGAGGCGGTGCTGGACGGCGCCGACGGCGCCTCGCTGCTGCGGGTCATGAACTCGAGCCCGGAGCAGGGCGGGCCGGTGACCTTCGAGCGGCTGGTCTTCGCCCGCGGCCGCTCGCTCACCGACGGCCTGGCCGGCGGGGTGACCCTGAGCCGGGCCGACGCCACCTTCGTCGACTGCGTGTTCCGCGACTGCTGGAGCGACGCCAACCAGACCGGCGGCGGCGGCGCGGCGGTCTTCTCCGACTCGCGGGCGGTGTTCGTCCGCTGCCAGTGGCTCGACAACTGGGCCTCGAACGAGGGCGGCGGCCTGAGGGTCGGCGAGGGCTCCCGGGCCTGGGTGCACGAGTCGGTCTTCGCCCGCAACCTGACCAACCGGCCGAACCACCGCTCGACCGCGGCCGGCGGCGCCATCCACGTCGGCAACTCGGAGCTGGTCCTGACCAACACCCGCCTCGACTCGAACCAGGCCGGCTACGTCGGCGGCGGGCTCTACGTCATCGGCACCTGGTCCGACCCGGTGAGCACGCCGAGCGCCGCGGCGCTGGTCGCGAACTGCACCTTCGTCGACAACCGGGCGGTGCCGGACCCGAGCGTGAGCCTGTCCTTCCCGACCGAGGGCGGGGCGGTCCACGCCGAGGACCAGGCCACGCTCGCGGTCCTCGGCTCGCGTTTCGTCGGCAACTCGGCCGACAACGGCGGCGGCGTCAACCTCTACCGGGCGGTGGTGACGCTCGAGGAGTGCCTGCTCGAGGGCAACCGGGCCACCTCGACCGTGGCCGGGCGCGGCTTCGGCGGCGCGCTCTGCGTCCTGTCCTGCGACACCTCCGGCGACGGCGGCGTCAACCGCCGGTCGGGCCAGCTCGCGGTGCGCGACACGCTGGTGCGGGGCCGGTCGGGGGGCGTGACCACGGTCGCCCAGCTCGGCGGCGGCCTGTTCTCGACCGGCGACCAGTGCCGGCGCTACGGCCTGGGCGGGGTGACGCCGACCGCGTCGGCGAGCGCGACCCGGGCCGCGGTCAGCCTCGAGCGGGTGGCCTTCGCCGACTGCGACGTGCTGCAGTCCACCACCGGCGGCAGCTGGGGCGGCGGTCTCGACGTGACCCTGACCGACCTGGAGGTGGACCGGGCGCTGGTGGTGGGGTCCGACGCGGTCTCGGCCGGCGGCTCGCCGGTGTCGGGCGGCGGCGGTGCCCGGGTGATCCAGGAGTCCGAGGCCAGCTTCGCCGCCTCTGCCTTCGTTGCCAACACCGGCCTGACCTACGGCGGGGGGCTGTACGCCGTCGGCGCCCGCACCGACCTCGAGGGCTGCGCCTTCGTCGACAACGACCTCGGCGGCGCCAGCGCCTTCGGCCGGGCGATGTTCACCGGGCCGCTGCAGAGCGTCTACGGCGTGGCCATGGACGCGGCCGGGGTAGTGGAGGGCACGACCTTCTCGGGCGGCGGCGGCGAGCCGGTGTTCGACAACGACGCCGAGAGCGGCGCCGTCAACGACCTGCGCTACGACGGCAACACCTTCCACCGCGCGGGCTCCAGCCTGGTCTACGTCGACGACATCGAGGGGGTGTACGACGTGCCGGGCCTCAACGCGCTGGTGGTGAGCCGGCTCGGCGGCCGCACCACCGACAAGTCGCTGGTGGCGAACGTCTGGGCCGCCTCGCCGCCGGTGGTGGGGGCGGTCCTGGCGGTGCCGCCGCGAATCCTGCCGACGGTCGCGGCCGGCGACCTCGAACCCTCGGGCGAGGCCTTCCTGGCCCTGGCCTGGGGCGGCGGTGGCGCCACGCTCGACGGCGCGGCGCTGGCCGGCAGCTGGGCGGTGCTCGAGGCCGGGGAGGGCACGCACACGCTGGAGGTGGCCGGGACGCCGTTCGCGGTCGCGGTCACGGCCGCGCCGCGGCCGGCGGCGACCTTCACCGCCACCCCGGCGGCGATCGCGAGCGGCCAGTCGGCGACCCTGTCCTGGGCCGTCACCGGCGGCACGTTCCTCGACCTGGTCGTCGACCAGGGGGTGGCGGCGGCGCCGGCCGCCTCGGGCTCGGTGGTGGTGTCCCCGACCGCCAGCACCACCTATCGTCTGGTGGTGGCGACGCGGGAGGGTGGGGTGGTGGAGGAGGTGCGGGTGCTGGTCGACGAGCCCGGCATCTTCGCCGACGGCTTCGCCTCCGGCACCACCGCGGCGTGGAGCGTCACCGCCCCCTGACGCCGACCGGCCGTGGGAGGCGAGGGCGTGGCGGTTGCGGTGGGCCCGCCAGCGGCCCGCCGTCAGTCCAGCGCCACCACTGCCGCGTAGACGCCCTCGACCACCTCGGCCATGCGGCTGTAGTCGAGAGTGTCCGCGGTGTCGGTGGGCTGGTGGTAGTTGGGGTTGCGGAAGAAGGCGGTGTCGGTCACCATCACCGCCGGCCAGCCGTGGGGCCAGTAGCTGCGGTGGTCGGAGTAGTCGACGCCGGGCAGCGTGGCGGGCGCGTTCATGGAGCGGACGGGCACGGCGCAGGTGAGCGCCATGCCCGTCTTGACGGCCCGGGTCAGCCCCCAGTCCTGGAAGCGGCCGACCACGGCGACGAAGTCGCCGCGGCCGGGGTAGAGCAGGGGGAGCGCGGCGGACGGGTAGCGCTGCGAGCCGGGGGCGTCGGCGAAGTAGCCGATCATCTCCAGCACCACCGCGCCGCGCACCCGCTCGCCCCGCGCCGCCAGGGCGGCGGCGTGCACGGCCGAGCCCTGGGTCCGGAGCCGGAAGTGGGGCGGCTCCTCCAGGGTGTAGGCGACCAGCTGCAGACGGTGGCGCAGCTCGGGCCGCTCGTGGGCGAGGAGGCGCGCCAGGGCCAGGACACCGGCCACGCCGCTGGCGTTGTCGTCGGCGCCGGGCTGGTCGCCGCAGACGTCGTAGTGGGCGCCGACCACCACCAGGGGGGCGCCGGGTGGCCCCCACTCCACCAGCAGGTTGCGGACCTCGTGGCCGTCGACCGGGTAGGCCTGCTCGACGACCCGGTGGCCGGCGTCCTCGAAGCGGCGGCGGACGAAGGCGGCGGCGGCAGCGAGCCCGGTCGGGTCGCCGACCTGGCGGAAGCCGCCGGCGCCGACCAACCCGGCCACGTCGGCGGCGAGCTCGGCCGGGTCGACCTCCACCCCGCCCGCCGGCCGGCGCGGCAGGGTGGGGTTGGCGACCGCCACCACGCCGACGACGAGGATGGCGAGGAGCGCGGCGACGACGGCGCAGGCGAGGCGGAGCGCGCGGCGGGAAAGCGGCGACATCGGCGGGGAGTGTAGCCCAGGCGGGTGGCGGGGGGGGGCGCCGAGATCCGGGTCGCGGCAAGCGACCACGTCCACGTCCAGGTCCACGTCCACGTCCACGTCCGGGTCCGCGGGGCTCGGGGCTGGGTGGGGGAGCTGACTGCTGAGCCTCTTGAAAAACGCCCTTCCACGGACATCTGTGACCTTCCGTGGTGCTCCGGCGGGCGCCCTCCAGCTCCCTGTCATTCCGAGCCCGGGCTGGGCGGGCGGGCGTGCTCGGGCGAGGAATCCTTTGTGGAGAAAGAGCTTGCCACGGCGACATCGCTTCTTGCTGGCCGTCTCGCCATGGGTCCCCCGCGAGGGATCCCTCGTCGACCCTGCGGGTCTCCTCGGGATGACAGGGGTTTTGAAACAGGCTCAGCTGATTGCTGACGGCTGACAGCTTCCCAGGTCCAGGTCGATGGCCCGGAGGTCCTCGGGCGCTGGTGTACTCTTCTCTCGTGGCGTCGTTCACGATCGGCAAGTACGAGGTGGTCGAGGAGCTCGGGTTCGGCGGCATGGGTACCGTCTACCGGGCGCGCGACCCGGTGTTGGACCGCCTGATCGCGCTCAAGACCATGTTCACCGACGGCAGCCAGGACGAGGAGGCGACCCGGCGCTTCCTCCGCGAGGCCCGCTCGGTGGCCCGCCTGCAGCACCCCAACATCATCACCATCTACGAGTTCGGCGAGGTCGACGGGCGGCCGTTCATCGCCATGGAGCTGCTCGACGGGGTCGGCCTCGGCGAGGCGGTCGAGGCCGGTCTGCTGCCCGATCTGAACGCCCGGCTGAGGGTGGTGGAGCAGGTCTGCCGCGGCCTCGCCTATGCCCACCGGCGCGGGGTGGTCCACCGCGACATCAAGCCCAGCAACATCTTCGTCCTCAGGGACGGCACGGCCAAGATCCTCGACTTCGGCATCGCTCGGGTCGAGGGCGGCACCACGGTCACCCGCAAGGGGGTGCTGCTCGGCACGCCCCACTACATGGCGCCGGAGCAGTTCCGGCCGGACGGGGTGGACCACCGGGTCGACCTGTGGGCAGTGGGCGTGCTGCTGTACGAGCTGCTGGCCGGGGTGCGGCCGTTCGACGGCCCCTCGGTGCCGGCTCTCATCTACCGCATCATCCACGCCCCGCCGCCGCCGCTCGACCCCGACCTGGGCCTGCCCGAGGCGCTGGTCGCGGTGGTCAACCGCGCCCTGGCCAAGGAGCCGGACGACCGCTACGGCGACCTCGACGCCATGGCCGACGCGATCCGGGCGGTGCTGGAGGCGAACGCCGCGGCGGAGCGGGCACGACTCGAGCGGGTCAGCCACCAGGTCGAGGCGACGATGAGCGACGTCGCCGCGCCGCCGGCCCCGCGCCAGCTGCTGCCGGCGGCCGCGCCGCTCGCCTTGGCTTTGCGCACGGCGGCTTCGGCCGCGGCACGCGCACAGCCTAAATTAGTCAGCGCCGACAGAACGTCCTGTTCAACCACGCTGAGCGATTCGGCGGC
>CAYTJW010000404.1:0-5367 GCA_964438135.1 uncultured Thermoanaerobaculia bacterium | reverse complement strand
GGCGACGTGCCGGGCCCCCTCAGAGCCCGGCCGCGCGCAGCCGGGAGAGGAAGGCGTCGGCGGGCTCGAAGCCGGTGATGCGGAACAGCTCCTGGCCGGACCGGTAGACGATGACCGTCGGCACGCCGCGAACGGCGTGCGCCGCCGCCACCCCCTTCGCCGCCTCGTCGTCGCGGGTCTGGTCGACCTTGAAGCGGGCGAAGCCCCGCAGGACCTCGGCCACCCGCGGGTCGGCGAAGGTCCGCTCCTCGAGCTCCTTGCACGGGGCGCACCAGTCGGCGTAGAAGTCGAGGATGACCGCCTGCCCGGAGCCGGTGGCCGCGGCCACCGCAGCGGCGTCGTAGGCCGCCCAGTCGAGGTGGACCGCGCCGACCGCCCCCCTCGCCCACGGCAGCCTCGCGCCCCCGCTCAGGCTGCCGGTGCCGACCACGATCATCACCACGCACACCAGGCGCATGACGCGGTCGAAGACCGGCTGCTCGTGACCGGTGCGCTCGACCACGAGCAGGAAGAGCCCGCCCAGGGTCAACACCAGGCCGACCAGCTGCGCGCCCAGCCCGTCCGGCAGCACCGGCGCCGCGAAGTGCGCCGCCAGCGCCACCAACGCCACGCCGAAGGCCTTGCGCACCCCCTCCATCCAGCCGCCGGCGGCGGGCAGCTTCTGCAGCCAGCCGGTGAACAGGCCGAGCAGCAGGTAGGGCAGCCCCAGGCCGAGGGCGAGGGTGAAGAAGACCGCGAAGCCGAGCAGCGGCTCGCCGCGGTCGCCGACGTAGGTCAAGAGGCCGACCACGAACGGCCCCACGCACGGTGCGGCGACGAAACCGACCGCCAGGCCCATGAGCAGCGCGCCGGCCAGGCCCGCTCCCTTGCCCTGCAGCCGCAACGCCCAGCCGGGGGCCTCGAGCTCCCACAGCCCGAACATCGACGCCGCCAGGGCGAGCAGCAGCAGCACCACCACGCCGATCACCCACGGGCTCTGCAGCGCCGCCCCGAACAGGCGGCCGGTGAGAGCGGCCAGGACGCCCAGGGTGGAGTAGGTCACGGCCATGCCGAGGACGTAGGCGACGGCAAGGGCGAAGGTCCCGCCCCGGCGCTGCTGCGCCTGACGACCGAAGATGGCGATGGTGATCGGGATCAGCGGGTAGACGCAGGGGGTCAGGTTGAGGGCCAGGCCGGCGACGAACACCAACCCCAGCAGCAGCGGCAACGGCATGCCGGCGAAGCGGCTCGGCTCGGCCGGGGCGGCGGCGGTCTCCGCCGGCGGGGGCGCCGCGGCGAACAGCTCGGCCGCCTGCGGCTGGCTCGCGCTCCCGGCCGGGGCCACCTCGACCTCGAGCTCGGCCAGCACCGGCCGCGGCGGCAGGCACTGGCGGTCGTTGCACGCCTGGGCCGTGACCTCGGCCGCGAGGCGGGTCGCCCCGGCCGCGGTGGCCGGCACCGACAGCCGGCCGACCATCACCACCCGGCCGTCCCACACCTCGACCGGCCCCTCGGCGAACTCGAAGCGGAGCTTTCGCCCGGCCGGGTAGGCGAGCTGGGGCGCCGCCCAGCCCTCGGGCAGCTGCCAGCCGACCGAGGTCGGGACCAGGAACTCGTCGCCCGGGGTCGGGCTGTTGACGTGCCAGCCGCGGGCGATGGTCAGCACCACCGCCAGCTGCGCCTCGGCGCCCGCCACCAGCGGCGCCCGGTCGACCGCGAGGCGGACCGCGAAGACCGGCTCGTCGGGAACCCCCTGGGCTGCGGCGGACAGCGCCGCCAGGGAGCACAGCAGCAACGCCAAGGCGTGTCTCGTGGTCATGGGTCCTCCCCCTCCGTGGTCACCGCCGGCCCGGGCCGCGGTCGGCGTCCGCGGCGGCGGCCCCGGCCGCGGCGCAGGCCGCGGCCAGCTCGGGCGCGAACCGGCGGACGATCGCGCGCACCTCGTCCGGGAAACCGGCCCAGCTCCGCCGCACCAGGTCCGGTCGCCGCCGCACCGTGGCCTCGACCGAGCGCTCCAGCCGCCAGCGGCGGATGCGCTCGTGGTTGCCCGACAGCAGCACCTCGGGCACATCCAGCCCCTCCACCACCGGCGGCCGGGTGTAGCACGGGTAGTCGAGCAGGCCGGCCGCGAACGAGTCGAGCTCGACCGAGCGGGGGTCGCCGACGACGCCCGGCACCAGCCGCGCCACTGCCTCGACCACCGCCATCGCCGCCACCTCGCCCCCGCCGAGGATGAAGTCGCCGAGCGACACCTCCTCCAGCGCCACCTCCGCCGCCAGCAGCTCCGCCGCCCGCTCGTCGAACCCCTCGTAACGACCGCACACCAGCACCAGCCGCCCGGCGAGCGCCAGCTCGGCCACCAGCCGCTGGTCCAGCACCCGCCCGCGCGGGGTGAGGAGCAGCGTGCGGGCCGGCGCGCCGCGCGCCCCGAGGTCGCGCACCGCCGCCACGACCGGCTCGGCCTGCATCACCATGCCGGCGCCGCCGCCGTACGGCTCGTCGTCGACCTGCCGCCAGCGGTTGGTGGCCCAGTCCCTGAGGTCGTGCAGCGCGATCGCGACCGTGCCGCGCTCGACCGCCCGCCCCAGCACGCCGGTGCGCGAGAAGGGCTCGAGCAGCTCCGGGAAGATGCTGAGGACGTCGAACCGCATCGCCACGCGACCGGCGGCCGAGTCGCCCCCGCCGTCAGGCGATGACGGCGTCGTCATCGAGCAGGCCCGGCGGCGGGTCGAGCGTCACGACGCGCGAGTCGAGGTCCACCGCCTTGACGATGGCCGGCACCCACGGCACCAGGAACTCCCGGTCGCCGCGCCGCACCACGACCCGGGTCTGACCGCCGGAGGCGTCCAGGCCGCGCACCTCGCCGAGCGGCTCGCCGGCCGGCGACCGGCACTCGAGCCCGACCAGGTGGTGCTCGTAGTAGTACCCCGGGGGCAGCTCGTCCAGGCTCTGCTCGGGCAGGAAGACATAACGCCCCCGCCAGGCCTCGGCGGACTCCCGGTCCCGCATCCCCTCGACCGACAGCAGCCACTGACCCTTGTGGTAGCGGACCCGCCAGACCTCGTGGAAGGTCTCCGGGGCGTCGGACCCGCCGAGCCCGAACCGCACCCCCTCGGCCAGCCGCTCGGGGAAGTCGGTCAGCACGTCCACCAGCAGGTCGCCGTGGACGCCGT
Source organism: uncultured Thermoanaerobaculia bacterium (assembly GCA_964438135.1). Lineage (GTDB taxonomy): Bacteria > Acidobacteriota > Thermoanaerobaculia > Thermoanaerobaculales > Sulfomarinibacteraceae > CAYTJW01. Next base: position 2,215 of record CAYTJW010000404.1, on the reverse strand, counting down.
GAGCCTTGCGGACAAAGCCCACCACCAGCCAGTCGCGCGTTTCGGCGTCGGCCACGTGCGCTACTCGAGGATCTCCAGCACGAAGCGCTTGTGGACCTTCATCCCGGCCGCGGCCAGGAGCGTGCGGATGGCGCGCGCCGTGCGACCCTGGCGGCCGATGACCTTGCCCAGGTCCTCGGTGCGCACGCGCAGCTCGAGGACGGTCGTCTGCTCGCCCTCGACCTCGGCCACCTGGACGTCCTCGGGGTGGTCGACCAGCGCCTTGGCGATCTCCTCGAGCAAGCCCTTCATCGCGCTCACGACGCGCTCCTTTCTGCGGCGGCGGCGGCCGCGCCCTGCGCGCGGCGGACCAGCGCCCGGACGGACTCCGAGCAGGTGGCGCCCTTGCGCTCCCACTCCGCGACCTTGTCCAGCGCGATCTCGATCCGCGGCGGGTCGGTGTGGGGGTTGTAGCTCCCGATCTCGTCGAGGTAGGCGGCCGTGGGCCGCTTGCGGGAGTCGGACACGACCACCCGGAAGAGGGGCTTGTGCTTGGCACCGCCGCGTCGCAACCTGATCGTCAACATCTGCTCGTTCCTCCCTCTGGTTCGGCCACGCGCTCGCGCGTGGCGTGCAGTCACCGGATGCCCAGCTGCCGCTTGAGCGCGCGCGGGTCGGCTTTGCCCAGGCGCCGCATCAGCTTACGCATCTGCCCGTACTGACGCAAGAGCCGGTTGACGTCCTCGACCGTGGTGCCCGACCCCTTGGCCACCCGCCGCTTGCGGGAGCCGTTCAGGATCTGCGGGTGCCGCCGCTCCTGGGGGGTCATCGAGCTGATGAGCGCCCGCATCCGCCGCAGCGACCGCTCCTGCTCCTCGGTCACCCCGCCCTTGGGGATGGCGCGGCCGAGGCCCGGGACCATCTCGAGGACCTGCTGCAGCGGCCCGATCTTGCCCAGGCTCTCGAGCTGCTCGGCGAGGTCCTCGAGGTCGAACTTGCTCTTCCGCAGCCTGGCCTCGAGCCGCTCGGCCCGGTCGTCGTCGATCGCCTCCTGGGCCTTCTCGACCAGGGTCAGGACGTCGCCCATGCCGAGGATGCGGCCGGCCATGCGGTCGGGGTGGAACTGCTCCAGCGCGTCGACCCCCTCGCCGACGCCGGCGAAGACGATCGGGCAGCCCGCCACCTCCCGCACCGACAGCGCCGCGCCGCCGCGGGCGTCGCCGTCGAGCTTGGTCAGGATGACGCCCGTGAGCCCGAGCCGCTCGTGGAAGGCGCGCGCCGAGCGGACCGCGTCCTGCCCGGTCATGGCGTCGGCGACGAACAGGACCTGGCCGGCCTTGAGCACCTGCTTGAGCCGCGCCAGCTCGTGCATCAGCTCGTCGTCGACGTGCAGCCGCCCGGCGGTGTCGAAGATCAGGACGTGGTAGCCCTTGATCGTCGCCTCGCGCTGCGCCCGCTTGGCGATCGCCTCCGGGTCGTCCATCTCGCGCGTGTCGAGGGTCGGGATGGCGACCTTCTGGCCGAGGATCAACAGCTGCTCCCGCGCCGCCGGCCGCGACGTGTCCGCCGGCACCAGCAGCGGGAAGAGGCCCTTCTTGGTCCGCACCCAGCGGGCCAGCTTGGCGGCGGTGGTGGTCTTGCCCGAGCCCTGCAGGCCGACCAGCATCAGCACCGCCGGTCTCCCCTTGAGCTCGAGCTCGGTGACGCCGTCGCCGAGCAGGTGGACCAGCTCGTCGTGCACCACCTTGGTGACCATCTGCGCCGGCGTCACCGAGCCGAGCACCTCGCGCCCGACCGCCCGCACCCGCACCCGCTCGACGAAGCCCGACACCACCTCGACCGAGACGTCGGCCGCCAGCAGCGCCAGGCGGATCTCGCGCAGCGCGGTGTCGATGTGGTACTCGGTCAGATGACCCTCGCCGCGGAGGGTCTTGGTGATGCGCGCCAGCCGTTCCTGCAGCGCCTCCAGCATAGGGGCGGGAGTGTAGCAGGATCGCGGCGACCGGTCGAGCCCGCCGGCACCCCCGCGGATGCGGCGCCCCGGCGGTGAGCGCGCCGCCGCCGCTGCCCCGTGCGGGGAGCGGCTCGCCGGCCCTGCCCGTGCCGGGGGTACACTCGAGGAGGGGAACCAGCTCGTCGTGCTCCGGATCGGCACGAGGTCGAGGTCGGCGGTCGGCGCCGGCACCGTGTGCCGGGCCGTGCTGTGCCAGCCCCTGGCCGCGGCCGCCGGCCGCAC
>CAYTJW010000403.1:0-5372 GCA_964438135.1 uncultured Thermoanaerobaculia bacterium | reverse complement strand
GGGCGGCAGGCTGCCTGGCGGCGCCGGCGCCGCCCTGCCTGGCCATGAAGCCCGTGACCAGCATGGCCAGCATCGGCAGCATCTTCTTGAGCAGGCCCGCGTCGAGCCCGGTCCGCGCCGAGGCGTTCTGCGCCACGGCCCGGCTCACGTCCCGCGAGCCGAAGATCTGCCCGAGGACGTCGTTGCCGCGGCCGACGTTGGTCGGCTGGGGCGACAGGACGTCGTCGAGCAGGCTGCCGCCGCCGAGCTGCCCGAGCAGGCCGCCGAGCCCTTCGAGGCCGGTCGGCTGCGCCTGCGCCTGCTTCTTGAAGCCGCCGAGAATCGCCGGCAGCAGCGCCGCGGCGCCGGTCGTGGCCTGGGCCTCGGTGACGCCGAGCTCCCGAGCCATCGACTGCACGCCGCCCATCTGCGCGAGGAGGTCCGTGACGTTCATCGTTCTTCTCCCTTCGGGTCGGTCAGGTCAGTGGAGGAGGTCGGCGGGCACGTTGCCGCCGTTCTCGGCAATGCGAGCCAGCACCGTCTTGTGGAGCCAGACGTTCATCTTCGCCGAGTCCGCCATCAGCTCCGCCGGGCACCCCAGCTCGGTCGCCAGCTCCTTGCGGGCGGCGTAGCTGCTGTCGAGGTCGAGGAGCTTCAGCAGGTCGACGATCGACGTCCGCCAGTTGAGCCGCTGCGGGTTGGCCGCCGCGCGCCGCTCGAGCTGGGCGACGACGTCGACCACCGCGATCGGTCTGGGTGTTGGGGGTGCCTCCGGTGCCGGAGAAGGCGCCGACGGCACCTCGGCCGGCCGTGGCGCCGGGGCGGCCTGTGCGGTCGGGGCCGGTGCCTCGGCGCCGTCGCCGAAGCCGAGCCTCTCGAGAATCCTGCCGAAGAAGCCCATGACGTTCTCCCTTCCAGAGTCGAGGCTGGCACCGCCCGACACCACGCCTGAGCCGTGCCATGACGTGAACAAGTGTAGCGCAAGTGAGCGAAGCTCGCAACCGCCCCCGGGCGTGGTCGTGGTGGTCTGCTGACCGGCCGGAAGGGCCCGTCGTGGGCCGCTCGGGGCGCCAAACTGGGGAGTGTCGGGAAGCGTGCGGCGGCCGCCCAGGCACGTCGGCGCGTCCCGCCGTCAGAGCCGACGTCAGCGCAGCGAGAGCCACCGCTCCGGGTCGGGCCGGCCGCGCGCGGGGCGAGGAGGAGGCGAGAGGATGGGGGCGAAGGGGGTCTTCTGCGTCGAGGGGCTGTGGTGGAGCGACCTGCGGCGGCGGAGCTCGGTGCAGCCCATGTTGACCCTGCTCGAGGCCCAGGAGCGCATCCCTTTCGTGCACCGGCAGTGCGCGACGCCGGAGGAGCTGGCCTTCAACCTCGGCCAGCTCAGCCAGAGGCGGTACACGCGCTTCTCGATCGTCTACCTGGCCTTCCACGGCCGCCCCGGCGCGATCGTCCCGAGCTGGCGGAGGGACGCCCTGGTGACGATCGAGGAGCTGGGGGAGATGCTGGCGGGGAGGTGCCGCGGCCGGGTCGTCATGCTCGGCGCCTGCAACACGGCCGCGATCCGGCGCGGCGACCTGCGCCGCTTCGCGCGCACCACCGGCGCCCTGGCGGTGTGCGGCTACGCCGCGGTGGTCGGCTGGATGCGGGCCGCGGCGTTCGAGCTGGTGCTGTTCGCGGACCTGCAGGAGCACGAGTTCTCCGCCGACGGGCTGGACGCGATCTGCACCCGCGCCCGTCGCCTCGGGCGGCAGTTCTCGGACCTCAAGCTGCGGGTCGTGACCGCCGGCGAGGCGTGAGGCCCCTCACATCACGGTCCTGGCGCTGGCGGCGAGCGCGGCGAGCTCGGCGTTGCCCGGCGACCACGCCAGGCCGAGGTCCAACAGCTCGAGCGCGGTCTCGGTCTGGCCGGCGTCGAGCAGCGCGCGGCACAGGGGGGCGAGCGGCTCGCAGGCGGGCGGTCGCCGGTCCAGGACCAGTCGGCACGCCTCGAGGGCGAGGTCGAGCTGACCGCGGGCGAGGAAGGTCCAGCCCAGGCTGTTGCAGGCGGCGAAGCCCTTGTCGGTCTCGCCCGAACGGAGCAGGAGGTCGGCCAGCCGCAGGGCCGCGGCGTGGTCGGCGGGGTCGAGCTGGACCAGCTTCCGGGCCGCGTCGACCGCCTGCGCGTACTCCCGCCGCCTGCTGGCCGCTCTCACCACCCGGTTTAGCTCCCTCGTCGCCCCCTCGCGGTCGCCCTCGGCCAGGCAGAGGTCGGCGACGCGGCAGCGGACATCCAGCCGTTCGGGCGCGAGGCGGCTGACCTGCTTCAGGATGCCGGTCGCCCTGGCGAGGTCGCCGCCCTCGACCGCCAGCTCCGCCAGCCGCTCGAGGTAGAGGGCGGCTTTGTCCGTGTCGCCGGACCGGCGGCAGAGGTCGCCCAGCCGGGTCAGAGCGGCACGGTGGCGCGGGTCGGACCGGAGGAGCTGCTCGAGGAGCGCGATCGCCTCCTCGAGCCGTCCCCGCCCGGCCAGCCCTTGCGCCTCCCGCAGCAGCCTCTCCGATGAGTCACTCATCTCGGTCCTGCGTCCCTCCCGCTGGCCCGGCCACGGCGGCGGCACGAGCCTGGCCCCGGTTCGGCTCGGTGGCCCCGGTCACGGCGCGCCAGGGTTGGACCCCGCCCGCGCCTGCTCCCCCCCGACCTGCGCGCGCAGGGCGCTGTGGCGGCGGGCGTAGAGGAAGTACAGCGCCAGCCCGAGCAGCAGCCACACGCCGAAGCGCTCCCAGGCGGCGAGCGGCAGGCTGACCATGAGGTAGCCGCACAGGCCGATCCCGGCCAGGGGCAGGAACGGCGACAGCGGCACCCGGAACGGGCGTTCGAGGTCCTTGCGGGTGTAGCGCAGCACGAGCACGCCGCCGCACACCAGCAGGAACGCGAACAGGGTGCCGATCGAGCACAGCTCGGCCACCACCTGGATGGGGGTGAAGGCGGCCGCGAAGGCGACCACCAGGCCGGTGACGATCGTGGTCAGGTGGGGCGTGCGGTACTTCGGGTGGACCCTGCTCAGCGCCGGCGGCAGCAGGCCGTCGCGCGACATGGCGAAGAGGATGCGCGGCTGGCCGAGGAGCAGGACGAGGAGGACGCTGGTGATGCCGGCGATGGCGCCGAGGCTGATGATCATCGACGCCCAGGGCATGCCCAGCTCGTTGAGGACGAGCGCGATCGGGTCGGCCACGCCGAGCCTGGTGTAGGGCACGACGCCGGTCATGATCGCGGCCACCGCCATGTAGAGGACGGTCGCCACCACCAGCGAGCCGATGATGCCGATCGGCATGTCCCGCTGTGGGTTGACCGCCTCCTCGGCGGCGGTGGAGACGGCGTCGAAGCCGATGTAGGCGAGGAACACGATCGCCGCCGCGGTGGCGATGCCGCCGAAGCCGAACGGGGCGAAGGGGTGCCAGTTGGCGGGCTTGACGAACCACACCGCGGCGAGGATGAAGAACAGGATCACGCACACCTTGACGATCACGATCGCCAGGTTGACCCGGGCGCTCTCCTTGATGCCGATGACCAGCAGCCAGGTCAGCAGGCCGACCACCAGGATGGCCGGCAGGTTGACCAGACCCGGCGGGTCGGCCCAGGGCGAGGCCACCAGCACCCGCGGCAAGGTCAAACCGAACGGCCGCAGCACGTTGTCGAGCAGGTTGACGAGGTACGCCGACCAGCCGATCGAGACCAGGCTGGCGCCGACCATGTACTCGAGGATCAGGTCCCAGCCGATCACCCACGCCACCAGCTCGCCGAGGGTGGCGTAGGAGTAGGTGTAGGCCGAGCCGGCGACCGGGATCATCGCCGCCAGCTCGGCGTAGCACAGCGCCGAGCAGGCGCAGGCGAGGGCGGCGATGGCGAACGACAGGATGATGCCGGGGCCGGCGTGGGTGGCGGCCTCGACCCCGGGCAGGACGAACACGCCGACGCCGATGATGCAGCCGATGCCGAGGGCGACCAGGTCCCAGGCGCTCAAGGTCTTGCGCAGCGAGCCGCCCTGCGAGTGGTGGTCGGCGAGGAGCTGGGACAACGGCTTGGTGCGCAGCAGAGACATGGGCCTCCCCCGACGCGACGCGTCATGCTACCACGCCGGGGAGCGGGTGCCGGTGCGTTGGCCGGCGTCCGGACGGGGCGCCGACCCGGGCGCGGAATGCCCGCGTCTCAGAGCGTCGTTGCTGCGGGCGGAGGTGGCGACATGGAGCTGGAGCAGCGCGGGCTCGGCAGCGGCCTGGTGGTCTCGAGCCTGGGGCTCGGCTGCATGGGGATGAGCGAGTTCTACGGGCGGGCCGACGAGGGTCAGTCGGTGGCCGTCATCCACCGTGCGGTCGACCTCGGCGTCACGTTCCTCGACACGGCCGACATGTACGGGCCGTTCACCAACGAGGTGCTGGTGGGGCGGGCGATCCGCGACCGCCGCGACCGGGTCGTGCTGGCCACCAAGTTCGGCAACGAGCGCCGGCCGGACGGCTCGTGGGTCGGCGTCAACGGCCGGCCGGAGTACGTGCGGCAGGCGTGCGACGCGTCGCTCCGCCGCCTCGGGGTCGACCACGTCGACCTCTACTACCAGCACCGGGTCGACCGGACGGTGCCGATCGAGGAGACCGTCGGCGCCATGGCCGAGCTGGTGCGGGCCGGCAAGGTCCGCTTCCTGGGGCTGTCCGAGGCGGCGCCGGCGACGATCCGGCGCGCCCACGCCGTTCACCCCATCGCCGCCCTGCAGACCGAGTACTCGCTGTGGACCCGCGACGTCGAGGCCGAGATCCTGCCCACGGTGCGCGAGCTGGGCATCGGCTTCGTCGCCTACAGCCCGCTCGGCCGCGGCTTCTTGACCGGCCGCGTCCGCTCCACCGAGGGGCTCGAGGAGAACGACTTCCGCCGCCTGTCGCCGCGCTTCCAGGGTGACAACCTGACCGTCAACCAGGCCATCGTCGAGCGCGTCACGGCCATCGCCCGCGAGCGGGGGGTGACGCCCGGGCAGCTGGCGCTGGCGTGGGTGATGGCCAGGGGGAAGGACGTCGTGCCGATCCCCGGCACCACCCGCCTCGCCCACCTCGAGGACAACGTGGCGGCGGCGGCGATCGCACTCTCCGCCGACGAGGTCGGCCGGCTCGACGCGGCGGTGCCGCCCGGGACGGCCGCCGGCGCCCGCTACCCCGACTGGGCGATGCGCGCCGTCGACGGCCAGGGCTGAAGGGACGGACGCGGCAGTGCCGCCCGGCGCCGCCGGCGCGCTCGCGTCGGCCACCTCTCGGGGTGGATCCCGGCACCGCGGTGTCAACGGCGACGCGCGGTGAGCGCGTCTCGACCGGGGGGGAGGGATCGGTTAGGGTTGGGGGAGTGGCAGCGGCGGGCGATCGTCGCGCGCGCCGGGGCG
>CAYTJW010000402.1:0-5392 GCA_964438135.1 uncultured Thermoanaerobaculia bacterium | reverse complement strand
CGGATCTGTGGGGGGCCTGGGCGGGCAACCGCCCGGGCCTACCCGACGCCTATCCCGCAGGCAGGTACCCCTCGGCCCCGGCCTCGAGGGTAGTGCGCTCGGCGGTGGCGCCGCGCACCCCGGTGAAATCGAACCTCCCCTCGCCGTCGGTGGTCGCCGAGCGGCGCCCTCCCCCGCTCCGTCCGAGGTGGACCTGAACCAGCGACACCCTGGCGCCCGCGATCGCCTCCCTGGTCGTCGCGTCGACGACCGTTCCCCTGACCACGTTGTCGGGCAGCTTGACCGACAGCTCGACCTCGTCGCCGGGCTCGGCCGCGCTGAGGTCGAGACCCGTGCTGTCGCTCCGCCCCTCCGGGTCGCTCACCGAGACGCCGCACCGGGCTGGGGTCCACAGCCGCACCTCGTAGCTCCCATCCCCGGAGGTGGTGGCCCCGACGTGCAGGTCGTCGCACACGAGCTCCAGCTCGGCCCCCTCGACCCCGCCGTCGGCGTCCGACACCGTCCCGAAGACCCGGATCGGCCACGGCCTCAGGACCACGATGTTGGTGCCGGGGTAGAGCGCGATGAGCCGTACGTGACTCAGGTCGCCGTCCTCCTGCGACAGGACGAGGCGGTAAGACCCCGGGTCGAGCCGGAGCGGCATCGGACTCGAGTCGCCAGGCTCCACCTCCCGCACGAGGAGCCACTCCTCCGACTGTGTCATCCAGCGCTCGTTGAGGCGGGAGACGGCCAGCCGGAACGGCGGCTCCTCGCCCGCCCGCGACAGGTCGAGGGACAGGTCGAGCTCGGCGACCTCCCGCAGGACGAGGGTCCCGGCATCGGCGGTGGCCGGCTCCACGGAGAGTGCGAGCTTCACGGTCACCGACTCGCGCCCGTCGGCGGTCGCCGAGAGCTCCCACGCGCCGGGGGCGACCGGGCCGAGGCGAAACCGGCCGTCGTCGTCGGTGACGCCACGGCTGATGCCCCCTTCGAGCTGGGCCTGGGCGCAGAGGTCGGGCCCATTCCGCCCCTCCTCGCCGGGCTTCTCGAGCCGCACCTCGGCGGCCAGCGGCGCCCTTCCGGGATCGGTGACCCGGCCCACCACGGCGACCCCGGGTCCCCAGGCGAACGCCTCGAGTGGCACGGTTTCACCCCCCACGAGAGCGAGCGGGCAAAGTGCCGGCGCGCGCCCCTCCCGCACGGCCACCAGGCACCCCTCCCCAGCGGGGACCTCGAACCGCGACGCCGGCGCCCGCAGCCGCACCGCCACTGTCGGCTCGCCCTCCCGGGCCCACAGCAGCAGCGCGGGAACGTGGTCCGCTTCCGCGAGGAGCACCTCGGCCGGCGGCGGCGCCACCGCCGCGGGCTCCTCGGCCGCCGCGAGCATCGCCAGCAGCAGGCCGACGACAGCAGAGCCCAACGCTCTGGAATGCACCGGCTCACCCCCGCAGGAACGTGTTCTCGCCCGAGGATACGCCCGCCGTGGCGCCGGAGAGATTCCTGTCACGGGCGTCGAGGACGCAGCGATGTGGGCCGTTCGAGTGGTCGTTCCAGGAGGGAGCGGTAAGCATGGCGCGACGGAACAGAACAGGTGCCGAACAGGTGCCAGTCGCTCATGACAACCTGGCGGTTGACACCACGGAGGATGAAAACGCCCGCCTCCGTGCCGGCGCCTACCCTCGCGTCTTCGAACCAGGCCCGAGGTAAGTGTGATAACTCGCGGCGGCGGCTGTCGCGTGGCTGAGGCCCCTCCATCGGCCTGCCGGCCGAGCTGCAGGTCCTGCGGGCCATCCGCTCCGACCTGCGCCTGCCGGCGAGCAGCGTCGATCGCACCGGCGACGGCCTGGCGCTGGTCGACTACGACGCCACCGGCCGGGTGACGCGGCTGCGGCCGCCCGGGACGGACGGCGAAGAAGCGCCAGGCCCGAGATAGGGGCTCCGCGTGTTGACGCCCCGCGCCGGCGGCGGGTAGGATCGTCGCGGATGAGAGCCGTTCTCGATCGGTTGCGGCCCGGGTTGGTCGTGCTCACGGCGCTGGCGCTGCTCGCCCCGCCGTTGCTGCACAACCACCCACCCGCCGTCGGCGCCTGCCGCGCAGGCGACGACGGCGGCGCGGACGGGCTGGTGGCCGGACCCTCCGCCGACAGCCCCCACGCCCACTGCCCGGCCTGCGCGGCCGGACCGGCTGCGGCCGGGGTGGTCTCGGCCACCCCGAGCGTCCGCCCGCAGCTGACCGGGACGGGAACGGCACCGGCCGCGGCGCCGGTCGAGGCGGAGGGCGACGCCCGCGTCCGGTCTGCCCGCGCCCCTCCCTCCACGACCTGAGCGCCCGACCCTGCCGCGAAACGTGCCCGACCCTGGGAGGGTTCCATGCCCGAGATCACACGGCGAGCCGCCGCCCTGGCGGCCGTGACCCTGTTGGCCGCAGTCGCTGCGGCCCAGAACGTCAACCCCGACATCTCCGTTGTCGGAGACGTCCGCGCCTTCGTCAACGACGACTCCGGCGACCCCGACGAAGGGGAGCTCCAGCTCGACCTCCACGGCGTCGAGCTGGCGCTGCAGGGGTACCTCAACCCGTTCGCCCGCGCGGACGTGTACATCGCCTACCACGACGAGGAGCTGACCGTCGAGGAGGCCTATGCCACGATCCTCCGGGGTCTCCCCTGGGGGCTGCAGGTCCGGGCCGGCAAGTACCGGGTCGACTTCGGCAAGCTCAACCTGCTCCACCCCCACGCCTACTCGTTCCTCGACACCCCGTTGCCACATCGGGAGCTGCTGGGAGAGGAGGGGCTCGTCGACATCGGCGCCAACCTCAACTCCCAGGTCCCGGTGGGGAGCTCTGCCCTGACCCTGTCCGTCAACCTGCTCAAGGGGGACTTCGCCGAGCCGCACCACCACCACGAGGAGAAGCTCCTGCTCTCGGACGAGGACGAGGGGGACGAGCTCGACCCGGGGCTCGGCACCTCCGAGCGGGTCGGGCTGTTCGTCCCCACCGGCGACTTCGCCGGCTTCGAGGTCGGCGTCAACGCCCTCCAGGGTACCCTGGACGAGCCCAGCGACCGTCGCGTCGACCTGGTGGGGGCCGACGTCAAGTACCGCTGGGCGCCGGACCGCTACCATTCGCTGACGCTCGAGGCGGAGTGGTTGCGCTCCGAGCGGGACGTCCTCCACCAGCACGAGCCGGGTGCGGACCCCGAGCTGGAGCAGGTCCGCGCCGACGGGTACTACGCGTTCGCCGACTGGCGCTTCGCTCAGCGCTGGAACCTGGGGACCATCGTCGAGGCGACCGACCTCGCCGAGGAGGAGGGGGTGTCGGTCGAGCGCTACGGCGTCTTCGCCGGCTTCCAGGTGATGGAGGAGACCACCATGCTGCGGCTGCTGGTGCGACGGACCGACGACGACGAGCTCTCCGAGCCCTACCACGAGGCGGTCCTCCAGCTCGTCTTCTCCCTCGGGCCGCACAAGGCCCACTGGTTCTAGGAGGTCTCCATGCGAAGCTCGCTCGTGCTTCTCGCGGCAATGGCATTGTCGGTGACGGCCCAGGCCGAGCCGATCCGGGTCGTGACGTCCATTCCCGACCACGCCGCCCTGGTCCGTGCCATCGGCGGAGACGCGGTCGAGGTCGACAGCATCGTCAAGGGCAACCGCGACGTCCACGCCGTCGAGCTGCTGCCGTCGTTCATGGTCAAGGTCCGCCGGGCCGACGTCTACGTCAGGGTGGGGATGGACCTCGACCTGTGGTCGCGGCAGATCGTCGACGGTTCCCGCAACGCCAGGCTGGTGGTGGTGGACGCCTCCGAGGGGGTGGAGAAGCTCGAGGTCCCGACCTTCAAGGTCGACGCCTCCTACGGCGACATCCACCTCTACGGCAACCCCCACTACTGGCTGGATCCCGCGAACGTCCGCCCCCAGGGGGAGGCGATCCTCGCCGGCCTGGCCCGGGTCCGCCCCGAGCTGGCCGACCGCTTTCGCGCCAATCTCGACGCCTACGTCCGACGTGTCGAGGAGGGGCTCGCGACCTGGGCCGCCCGCCTCGCCCCCTTCGCCGGCGCCCAGGTGGTGTCGTTCCACGACTCGTGGCCGTACTTCGCCCGCCGGTTCGACCTCGAGGTGGTGGACTTCCTCGAGCCGAAGCCGGGGGTGCCGCCCACCCCGAGCCACGTGGCCGCCCTGCAGCAGCGTCTGGCCGGCGGGCAGGTGCAGGCCATCCTCATGGAGTCCTACTTCGACGACCGGGTGCCGGAGATGCTGTCCCGGACGACCGGGGTGCCGGTGGTCAAGGTGCCGGTGCTGGTGGGCGCAGCCCCCGGGGTCGACGACCCGCTGGCGCTGTTCGACGCCGTCACCGCCGCCCTGGCCGAGGCGCTGGCGCGATAGGATGCGGGCGACGTGGACGGCGAGAGACCCCTGCTCCGCTTCGACGACGTCAGCCTCGGCTACGGCCGCAGGCCGGTGCTCGAGCACCTGTCGTTCGCGGTCGAGCGGGGGGAGCTCCTCGGCCTGGTCGGGCCCAACGGCGCCGGCAAGACCACCATCCTGCGCGCCCTCCTCGGCCTGATCCGACCCCTGGCCGGTCGGGTCGAGCGGGACGGTGGACCGGTCCTCGGCTACGTGCCGCAGCGCGAGCACGTGGACACCATCATCCCGGTGACGGCGGGGGAGGTCGCGCTGATGGGGCGTGCGCCCCGGCTGGGGCCGCTCGAGCGTGTCGGCCACGCCGACCGCGCGGCCGCCCGGCGCGCCCTCGAGCGGGTCGGGGTCGCCGACCTCCGGGACGAGCTCCTGCGCGACCTCTCCGGCGGCCAGCAGCAGCGGGTGCTGCTGGCCCGCGCCCTGGCCGCCGAACCCGAGGTCCTGGTGCTCGACGAGCCCACCAACGGCATGGACCTCAAGAGCGAGCACGCCATCGTCGAGCTGCTGGTGGAGCTCAACCGGGGGCAGGGCCTGACCGTGATCCTGGTCACCCACCAGCTGCCGATCGTGCTCAACGCGGCCACCAGCATCCTCCTCCTCGAGGGCGGGAGGTCCCTGTTCGGGCCGGTCGGCGAGGTGCTGCAGGAGGACCGTCTGAGCGAGCTCTACCGGACTCCGGTGCGGGTGGTCGAGGCGGCGGGGCGGCGGGCCCTGCTGGTGGGGGGCAGAGGTGACTGACATCTTCGCCCTGGAGTTCATGCGCCTGGCGGGGGTCGCCGGGGTGGGGGCGGCCCTCGCCCTGTCGGTGCTCGGGGTGTACATGGTCCTGAAGAGGGTGGTGTTCGTCGGCCTGACCCTGGCCAACGTCGCCACCCTCGGCGCCGCCGTCGCCCTGGCGCTGGGCTGGCCTCTCCACCTCTGCGCCCTGCTCGCCACGGTGGCTGCGGCGGTGGCCCTGGCGGTGGCGGCGGCGCCGCGGCGGGTGCCGGCCGAGGCGGTG
>CAYTJW010000401.1:0-5394 GCA_964438135.1 uncultured Thermoanaerobaculia bacterium | reverse complement strand
CGGGGCTCAGCGCGCCGGGGCGAGGCGGCCGTCGTCCATGGCCACCGCCTCGGGCGAGGGCATCGGCTCGTTGGCGCGGGGGGTGTAGGCCGGCAGCTGGAACGGCCACGGCTGGAGGGCGAGCGCGTCCTGAGCCGGGGAGCACGCCTCGCGCGGCTCGGTGCCGTCGAGAAACGCCTCGAGCACGACCGTCTCGCAGGCGGGCAGCGCCAGCTTGCCGGTGAGGGCGTCGACCGACGAGAAGACGATGCCGGCCGGGACCGGGAAGTCCTCGGCCCGCTCGTCCTCGCCCGCGGCCTCGAGGTAGCCCGCCATGAAGTCCTGCCAGATCGGCAGGGCGGCCTCGGCCCCGGTCATGCGCGGTCCGATCGGCGTCTTCATGTCCCGGCCCACCCACACCCCGACCGTGATCCGGGGCGAGAAGCCGACGAACCAGGCGTCGGTGTAGTCGTCGGTGGTGCCGGTCTTGCCGCCCAGGTGGGCGCCGAGCTCGTTGGCCTTGGCGCCGGTGCCGCGCTCGACCACCCCGCGCAGGACGTGGGTCATGAGGTACGTGACCGCGGCCGGCATGACCCGCTCGCCGCGCGGGAAGGTCCGCTCGCGCAGCCGGCCGTCGCGGTCCCGCACCTCGCTCAGGTAGTACGGGGTGGCGAGCTCGCCGAGCGTGGCGATGCCCGCGTAGGCCCGCACCAGCTCGACCAGCTTGACCTCGAACGAACCGAGCGCCATCGACGGGTAGGGCTGCAACCGGCTGCTGATGCCGAAGCGGCGGGCGGTGGCGATGACGGCCTCGCTGCCGACCAACTGCTGCAGCTTGACGGCGGAGGCGTTGTAGCTGTGCTCCACCGCCTGGCGCAGGGTCGTGATGCCGAAGTACTTGTTGTAGTAGTTCTTGGGGCAGTAGGTGAGCTCGCCGCGCTCGTCGGGGAGGAGGAATGGGGCGTCGAACAGGGTGTCGGCCGGCGTGTAGCCCTGCTCGAAGGCGGTGAGGTAGACGAAGGGCTTGAACGCCGAGCCGCACTGCCGCTCCGCCTGCACCGCGCGGTTGAACTCGCTGCGCTCGAAGTCGAAGCCCCCGACCACGGCCAGGATCTCGCCGCTGGAGCTGTCCATCGCCAGCAGCGCCCCTTCGAGCGTGGGCTCCTGCAGCAGCTCCACCTCGAGCGTCGCCCCGGAGTCGTCCGGCAGCGGGTCTGGCAGGCGGACCAGGACCAGGTCGCCGCGGCGGAGGAGCCGGATCAGGGAGTCGCGGCCGGTCCACCTGGCGCCCTCGACGCCGAGCCGCGCCGCGCGCGAGCCGATGCGCAGGCTGGCCTCCCGAGGATCGACCGAGACCACCACCGCTCGGGTCATGCCGCCCGGCTCGAGCTCGAACGGCCTCCACCAGGGATCCTCGTAGTCCTCGGGGGCGGCGGCCGCCCCCGACTCGACCACGTTCGGCGCCTTGCGGAAGCCGAGCCGCATGTCGAGCGCGACCAGGCCCTCCCGCACCGCCCTCTCGGCCAGGCGCTGCAGGGCGGGCTCCATGGTGATGTGCACCTCGAGGCCGTTGGTGTAGAGCGCCTCGGTGCCGTAACGGCTCTCGACCTCCTGTCGCACCATCTCCAGGAAGAACGCGCCGCTGCCGGCCGGCTCGCGGTGGATCGAGGCGCCGAGCGGCTCTGCCACCGCCGCGTCGTGGTCGGCGCGGGCGATGAAGCCGAGCTCGAGCATCCGCTCCAGCACCTTGTCGCGCCGCTCGAGCGCCGCCCGGGGCCGGCGGATCGGGTCGAATCGGTTGTTGGCGCTGGGGATGATCCCTGCCAGCATGGCCGCCTGGGCGAGGCTGAGCTCGCTCGCGTGGCGCCCGAAGTACAGCCGGGAGGCCGCCTCGACCCCGTACGCCCCGTGGCCGAGGAAGATCTGGTTGGCGTACATGGTCAGGATCTGGTCCTTGCTGTACCGCTTCTCGATGTCGATCGCCAGCAGCCACTCCTTGACCTTGCGGGAGAGCTTGCGGTCGCGCTTGAGAAACAGGTTGAGGGCCAGCTGCTGGGTGAGGGTCGAGGCGCCGCCGCGGGAGCCGATCTTGCGGTCGACGATGCTGTAGAAGCCGGCGCGGATGATGGCCGCGGGGTCGATCCCGCCGTGCTCGTAGAACTTGGCGTCCTCGATGGCGACGATGGCCAGCTTGAGCGTGTCCGGGATCTGGTCGGGGCGGAGCTCGACCCGCTGCTCGAGGGCGAAGGAGCCGACCTGGGCGCCGTCGGCCGCGATCACCCGGGTCGAGGAGGCCGGGCGGTGGGAGGCGAGCTGGTCGACCTGGGGCACGTGCAGGAGCTGCGCCGTCCCCCAGCCGAGGATGGCACCGGCCAGGGCGCCGAGGGCGGCCGCCCACAGCAGCGGGCTCAGGGCGGCGACGAGCGTGCGGTTCACCGGGCCAGGGTAGCAGAACGGGAGAGCGGGCAGGGCACGGCTGCGGGGCCTCGACCGGGCCGCTCGCTCCGCCCCACGGCCCGGAGAAGGAGGGTAGGATCTGCCCATGAGGCTCCTCCTCGGGCTGGGCGGCAACCTCGGTCAGCCGCGGCTGGCGTTCGCCGCCGCGCTGGCGGCGCTCGCCCGTCGCCACCGGCTGGTGGCCGTGTCGGCGCTCTACCGCAGCCCGCCGCTGGGCCCGCCCCAGCCGCCCTACCTCAACCTGGTCGCCCTGGTCGAGCCGAGCCGGGGCCTCCTCGAGCTGCTCGACGACTGCCAGGAGCTGGAGCGGGCGGCGGGGCGGCGGCGGGTCGCCGAGGTGCGGTGGGGCCCCCGCCCTCTCGACCTCGACCTGCTGCTGGCGGAGGGCGTGGTCCACCGCGGCCCGCGCCTCGAGCTGCCCCACCCGGGTCTCGACCGGCGTGGCTTCGCCCTGGTGCCGGCGGCGGAGCTGGCGCCCGCCTGGGTCCACCCGACGCGGGGCGCGCCCCTCGCCGAGCTGGCGGCGGCGGTGGCGGGTCGGGAGGGGCTGGTGTGCTGCGGCAGGCTGGAGGGGCTGGGCGGCGAGCCGTCAGCCGTCAGCCGTCAGCCGGCAGCTCACCCTCCCGGCCGAAACGGGGACGGGGGCGGCTGAGACGAGGCCGTCGTCGCCGGGGAGCGGGAGCGGTCAGCGACTGACGGGCCGGGAGCCCGGTTTGTCGAGGGGCACGCCGTCGCGGCAGAGCGGGCACTCCGCGACCGGCCAGGTCGGGAAGGAGACCGCGAGCAAGGCTGCGAACGGCACCGGGGAGAAGGGGTTGGCCGACCCGGAGCGGTCGACGATCGCGGCCACCGCGACCACCTGCCCGCCACCGGTCTCGACCAGCCCCACGACCTCGCGCGTCGAGCGACCGGTGGTGACCACGTCCTCGACCACCACCACCCGTTGCCCGGGCGCGACGCCGAAGCCCCGCCGGAGAGCCATGGCGCCGCCCGAGCGCTCGGCGAAGAGAAAGGGCAGGTCGAGGGCGCGGGCCACCTCGTGGCCGATGATGACGCCGCCCAGAGCGGGCGAGATCACCAGCTGCGGCGGCGCGGGCGCGGCCGCGGCGACGGCGGACGCCAGCGCGGCGCCGGTCGCGGCCGCGCGGCGCGGGCTGGCCAGGAACAGGGCGCACTGCAGGTAGTCGGCGGAGTGGAGCCCCGAAGACAGCAGGAAGTGGCCCCGGCGGTGAGCGTCGACCGCGGTCAGGTCGGCCAGTGACAGGCCCTGCGTCATCCGTCCTCCCGCTCGATCCGGTAGGCCTGCATCTTCTTGTACAGGTTGGACCGGGGGGTGCCGATGGCGCGGGCGGTGGCGGCGACGTTCCAGCCGTGGCGGGCGAGGTGGTGGCGGAGGTAGGCGATCTCGGACTGGCGCTGGAACTCCTGCAGGGTGGGGAGGTCGAGCAGGTGGTCGACGTCGCCCCCGACCGGCGCGGCGGTGGCGAGGCCGATCTGGTCGACGCGGTCCTCGAGCTCCATGATCACCGCCCGCTCGACCACGTTCTTGAGCTCGCGGACGTTGCCCGGCCACGGGTAGTCGCGCAGCTGGCGCATGGCCCGCTCGCTCCACTGCTTGGGGCGGCGGTTGTATTCCTGGCAGAAGTGCCGGGTGAGGTGCTCGACCAGGAGGGGGATGTCCTCCTGGTGGTCGCGCAGGGGCGGGGTGTGGAGCACCACCACCGCCAGGCGGTAGTAGAGGTCCTCGCGGAACCGCCCGCCGCGGACCTCGGCGGCGAGGTCCTTGTTGGTGGCGGCGATGACCCGCACGTCGACCCGGAACGGGCGTTCCGCCCCGACCGGCTCGACCTCGCCGTCCTGCAGCACGCGCAGCACCTTGGCCTGGGTCTTGAGGCTCATGTCCCCGACCTCGTCGAGGAAGATGGTGCCGCCGTTGGCCTGCACGAACTTGCCCAGCTGACGCCGGTGGGCGCCGGTGAAGGAGCCCTTCTCGTGGCCGAACAGCTCCGACTCGATCAGCTCCTCCGGGATGGCGGCGCAGTTGACGCGGATGAAGGGCTCGCGAGCCCGCTCCGACAGGTGGTGCAGCCGGCGGGCGACCAGCTCCTTGCCGGTGCCGGACTCCCCGGTCACCAGCACCGTGGCCCGCGACGGGGCCACCCGGGCGATCTCCTCGCGCAGGCGGCGGATGGCGAAGCTCTCGCCGAGCAGCGGCGGCGGCTCGGGCGCCTCGCTCTCCTGGCGGGCCAGTCGCCCCTGCGCGACCGCCCCCTGCATGGCCAGCAGCAGGTCGGAGCGGTCCGGCGGCTTGGTCAGGAAGGCGACCGCACCGGCCTCCAGGCACTCGCGGGCGGTGAACTGGTCGCCGTGACCGGTCAGCACCACGACCGGGGTCCGCAGCCGCCGCTGGCGCAGGTTGTCGAGCAGGGCGATGCCGTCCATGCCCGGCATCTTGAGGTCGAGGAGGATGGCGTCGGCCGGCTGGGCGTCGAGCCGGTCGAGCGCCTGGAAGGCGTCGCCCGCCTCGCTCACCTGGTAGCCGGCCCCGCTCAGGATGCGGCGGAGCACGGTGCGCACGCCCGCGTCGTCGTCGACGATCAGGATCCGTCCTGCCATGCGCCAAGGGTAGCAGGTCCCCCCCGCCCGCGCGGGCGAACCTCCATCACCCCGGCGCAGGGCTCGAACGCCATCAGGTCCCCCCGCCCGCGCGAACCCGTGCCCGTGGCCGATGGGGTGGGCCGGCCACCGCCCGCTGGGGGTGACCGTGTCAGGGCTCACCGACCGCGGGAGCGGCTGCGGGTGCGGGCGGGAGCGGCGGCGGGGCCGACGGGCGTGCGCCCGCCGAACACCGCCTCCCACTCCTCGATCTCGCCTGGGCCGAGCGGCGCCCCCGGGTCGCGCGGTGCCGTCGTCTCCAGCTTGCGGAGCAGGTCGTGCAGGGGGCGGACCGTGGCCCCG
>CAYTJW010000400.1:0-5396 GCA_964438135.1 uncultured Thermoanaerobaculia bacterium | reverse complement strand
ACCCGACGCCGCCCCGGTGGCGGCCGAGGAGGAGCTGGCCCGCGTCCTGCCGGTGGTCGAGGCGCTGCGCCACGCCCGACCGGCGGCCGTCATCTCGGTCGACACGACCAGGGCGGCGGTGGCCGAGGCCGCCCTGCTGGCCGGCGCGGACCTGGTCAACGACGTCTCCGCCGCCGCCGAGGAGGAGATGCTCGGGGTCGCCGCCGCCGCCGGCGCCGCCCTGGTGCTGATGCACCGCCGCGGCACGCCCCGCACCATGCAGGCCGACGTCGCCTACGCCGACGTCGTCGCCGAGGTGCACGCCTTCCTCCGCCAGCGGGCGGCCGCGGCCACCGCGGCCGGCATTCCCCGCGACCTGGTCTGGCTCGACCCCGGCATCGGCTTCGGCAAGGACGACCAGGGCAACCTCGCCCTGCTCGGCGCCCTGCCGGCCCTCGCCGCGCTCGGCCACCCGGTGGTGGTCGGCCCGTCCCGCAAGTCCTTCATCGGCCGCCTCACCGGCGCCCCGGTCGGCGAGCGCCTGCCGGGCACTCTCGCCGCCCTCCAGCCGGCCGTCGGCCTGGCCCGCGCCGTGGTGCGGGTGCACGAGCCCCGCCCCGTGCGCCAGTTCCTCGAGGTCGCCGTGCGACTCCACGAGGCGGCCGGATGAGCTGGCTGCTGGGGGTGGTCGAGTGGGTGCGGGGCCTCCACCTGGGGATCGTCGACGCGGTCGACATCACCCTCATCGCCCTGCTGTTCTACGCCCTGCTCAGCCTCCTGCGCGGCACGCGGGCGATGCAGATGCTGTGGGGCCTCGTCATCCTCGGCGGCGTCTACCTGGGCGCCTCGGCGCTGCGGCTCCTGACCGTGCAGAAGGTGCTCGGGAGCCTGTTCGTGTTCGTGCCGTTTGCGGTCATCGTCCTCTTCCAGCAGGAGATCCGCCGCATGCTGGCCGCCTTCGGGTCGACCGGGTGGTTGCGGTTGGGGGGGCCGGGGGAGGGGCCGGTGATGCTCAACGAGCTCGCCCTCGCGGTCCAGTCCCTGGCCTCGAAGCGGGTCGGCGCCCTGATCGCGATCGAGCGCCGCGACTCCCTCGCCGCCTGGGCCGAGACCGGCATCCCGCTCGAGGCGCGGTTCTCCTATGACCTGCTGCTCAACATCTTCGTCAAGGGCACCCCGCTCCACGACGGCGCCGTCATCATCCGCGGCAACCGCCTGGTCGCCGCCTCCTGCTTCCTGCCCCTCACCACCCGCCACGAGCTGTGGGGCGAGCTCGGCACCCGCCACCGCGCCGCCATCGGCCTGTCCGAGGAGACCGACGCCGTGGTCGTGGTCGTGTCGGAGGAGACCGGGACCATCTCGCTGGCGGTCGAGCAGCAGCTGCTGCGGCCGCTCGACGAGACCACGGTCCGCCACGCCCTGGCCGAGCACCTCTACCTGCTCCGGCCGCGGTCGGAGAGGCCGGCGTGAGCCTGCGCCCCCGTCACCCGCTGCTGTTCCTGGTGGCCCTCGTCGCCGCCTTCTTCCTGTGGCGGTCGCTGGCGGGGCAGCGGCGGGAGCACCTGTCGGTGCGCGGCATCCGCGCCCCCCTCACCCTGGTCAACATCCCGCGCGAGCTCATCATCACCTCGACCGTGCCCGAGGCGGTCTCGGTCCAGCTGCGCGGCCCGCTGTCGCGCACCCTCGACCCCCGCTCGCCGGTCGAGGTGCTGCTGGACCTCGCCTCCGCCCGCCCCGGCGTCCAGGCCTTCCCGATCGAGGACGCCGACGTCCACGTGCCGCCCGAGGTCGAGATCGTCAGCGTCGACCCGTCCGAGGTCACCCTCGAGCTGGAGCGGCTGCAGACCGCCCTGCTGCCGGTGCGGCCGGTCCTCGACGGCAGCCCGGCGCCCGGCTTCGCCGTCGGCCAGGTGCGCGTCGCCCCCCCCCAGGTGACGGTCCAGGGGCCGGCCAGCCTGGTCGACGCGCTGGAGACGGTCGAGACCACGCCGGTGCAGCTCGAGGGCGCCTCGGCCGAGGTCGACGTCGCGGCGCAGGCGCGCCTGCCCCACCCGCTGCTGCGGACCGTGACGGCAGTGCCGCTGCTGGTCGTTGTGGAAGTGGTGCCGCAACCGCAGCCGGAGCCCGCGCCGACCGCGCCGGCGCGGCGCCGTCGGGCGCCGGGTTGACGCCCCCGGGGCCCTGTGCCAAGCTGCCGCGGCGGGCCGCGGCGACCCGGCTCGCCGTCCCGCCGGCGCTCGCCCCGGTTCGTGCCCGGCTGGCGGGCTTCCCGGGAGGGGACGGACCACCATGACGCGGCTCTTCGGCACCGACGGCATCCGGGCACGGGCCTACGAACCCCCGCTCGACGAGGCCACCGTGCGCTCGCTCGGCGCTGCCCTGGCCGAGCACCTGCGACCGGTCGCCTGGCCGCCCCGACTGCTCCTGGCCGGCGACACCAGGGGCTCCACCCCGACCCTGGCGGGCTGGCTCTCCGGCAGCTTCGCGGCCCGTGGCGGCCAGGTCGTCTGGGCCGGCGTGCTACCCACCCCGGCCGTGTCGTGGTTGCTGCGGGAGGGCGGCTTCGCGGCCGGGGTGGTGATCTCCGCCTCCCACAACCCGTCCGCCGACAACGGCATCAAGGTCCTGGCCCCGAGCGGCGAGAAGCTCCCGGAGAGCGCTGAGCTGGCCCTCGAGGAGCTGGCCGGCGCCGTCCGCCCCGGCAGTGGCCCCGCCCTGCCGGTGCCCTCGCCCGCCCTGGCCGACCGCTACCTGGAGCTCCTCGCGGCCAGCCTCCCCGCCACCCGACCGCTCGCGGGCGCGCGGGTGGTGGTCGACGCCGCCAACGGCGCCGCCTCCGGGCTGGCCGAGGTCCTGCTCGACCGGCTGGGGGCGCGGGTGAGCGCCATCGCCTCCTGCCCGGACGGCGACAACATCAACGCCGCCTGCGGTGCCACCGCACCCGCCGCCCTGCAGCGGGCGGTCAGGGCCGCCGGCGCCGACGCCGGGCTGGCCCTCGACGGCGACGCCGACCGCGCCATCCTCGTCGACGAGTCCGGCGCGGTGCTCGACGGCGACGACATCCTCCTCGCCTGGGCCCGCCAGCTCGACGCCGAGGGGCGCCTCCCCGGCCGGCGGGTGGTGGCGACCGTGATGAGCAACTTCGGCCTGGAGCGGGCCCTGGCCGCGCGCGGCATCGCCCTCCACCGCTGCCCGGTCGGCGACCGCGAGGTCTGGCAGGCGATGCTCGGGGCGGGGGCCGCGCTCGGCGGGGAGCAGTCCGGGCACGTCATCTGCGCCCACCACACGGTCACCGGCGACGGCCTCCTGACCGGCGCTCACCTGCTCGCCACCTGCCGCGCCAGCGGCCGGCCGGCGTCGGCCCTCTCCGACCTGGTCCGCCTGCCGCAGGTGCTCCTCAACGTGCCGGTGCGGGCCAGGCCGCCCTTCGACCAGCTGCCCGACCTGGGCCGGGAGCTCGAGCTCGCCGAGGGGACCCTGCGGGGCCGCGGCCGCGTGCTGCTGCGCTACTCCGGCACCGAGCCCCTGGCGCGGGTCATGGTCGAGGGCGACGACGCGACCGAGATCCGGGCCGTCGCCGGCCGCCTGGCCGAGGCCCTCCGCCGCGAGCTGGGGTAGCGAGCGGTCAGCCGTCAGCGCTCAGCTGTCAGCTCCCCCCGCCCCCCCGGTGGCCGGGCGGGCGGTCGAGCTGACGGCTCACGGCCGAGCCGATCCCAAGACCCGCAGCTCGGCCCAGTCGGCCCCCGACCTACCGCTCGACCGAGTAGCCGACCATGGCCGAGGTGCGGCCGTTGTCCTGGCTCACCATGACGGTCACGGCCCGCTTGCTCGCCTTCTCCTCCGCGCTCAGGGTCCCTGCCTGCGCCCCGTGGTCGCCGGCGAAGGTGTTGATCGAGACCGTGAAGCCGGCGCCCTTGAGCTGCTGGCGGTAGTGCTCGAGGACCACGTCGACGGCGTCGTCGGTCGTCACCTGGAAGCCGCCGGTCGCGGTCTGGCCCTGCTCCATCGAGTAGGTGCCGGTGACCTCGGCCCCCGGGTAGCGCGGCACCCACTCCGGCACCTTGGCGGCCTCGCCCGCGCCGGCCTGGAGGCGGAACTCCCCCTCCTGGTTCGAGCCCGTGACCTGGAAGCCGCCGCTGCCCTGGTCGCCCTGCAGGGTCACCTGCCCCTGCTCGTTCTGGAAGGTCAGACGCCCCTCCTTGACGTCGTCGAAGTCGACCGTGAGCTGCTCGCCGGTGGACTTGCGCCGGACGGTGATGGTCCCGGCCTGCTCGTCGACCTCCACCTCCTCGAGGTCGGGGTCGGCGGCCACCACCAGCCGCGCCGCGGCCAGGGCCGGGTTCCTCTGCACGTCGCCGGCGACGTCGTGGACCTTCTTGGCGACGAACAGGAAGAACACCGCCGCCAGGGCGGCGGCGAGCAGCGCCAGACAGCCGCAGCCGATGCCGACCCAGGCCAGGACCGAGAGCCCCTTCTTCCCGCCCGAGGCTTGCTCACCGTTGCTCATGGTCACCTCCGTGGTCGCCGCGCCCGGGCGCGGCGGAGCGAGGATAGCACGGCGCCGCGGGCGTTCGCGGCGACGGTGCTAGGATGCCCGGCGTGGACAACGCCTCGCCGGCGCCCGCCAGCCGGCCCGACGACCCTGCCCCGCCCCTCTTCAGCTGCCGCGGCGTCGAGGTGCGCTACGGCACGGTCACGGCCCTGGCCGGCCTCGACCTGGCCTGCGCCGCCGGCGTCGTCACCGGCCTGGTCGGCCCCAACGGCGCCGGCAAGACCACCACCCTCCGCCTGGCCGCGGGCCTGGTGCGGCCGCTCCGGGGCGAGGTGCGGGTGGCCGGCGTCGACCCGACGACCTCCCCCACCGCCGCCCGGCGCCGGCTCGGCCTGCTGCCCGACCGGCCGGCGCTCCCCGCCCACCTGACGGCGCGCGAGATGATCTCCCTCCGCGCCCGCCTCTACGGCCTGCCGGCGGACGAGACCGCGAGCCGCATCGCCGCCATCACCGCCGAGCTCGCTCTCGAGCCGCTGCTCGACCGCTTCTGCCGCGCCCTGTCGCACGGTCAGGCGCAGCGGGTCGCCCTGGCCGCGGTGCTCACTCCCGCCCCGCCCCTGCTGCTGGTCGACGAGCCGATGACCGCGCTCGACCTCGACGCCCAGCTGGTGGCGCGGGAGGCGCTCAGGGCCAGGGCCGCGGCCGGCGCCGCGGTGGTCCTCACCACCCACACCGTCGACCACGTCGCCGCCCTGGCCGACCGCGTCGTCCACCTCCGCTCGGGCCGGGTGACCGCCGAGCGGCCCGGCACCCGAGACGCCCGCGAGCTCGAGGCGTGGCTCCTCGCCAGCTGCTCCTGATCGCCGGCGCCGACCTCCGCCAGGCGGCCCGCCGCGCCCGCGACCTGGGCCTCGCGCGGGGCCTC
>CAYTJW010000399.1:0-5403 GCA_964438135.1 uncultured Thermoanaerobaculia bacterium | reverse complement strand
CGTCCCCGGCCCGGTCGCCGTGGGTCGCCGACCCGGCGCAGCTGATCGAGCGGGCGCCGGCGGCGCAGGTGGTCGAGGCGGCCGGCGTCGCCGCCGGGGCGTTCCCGACCCAGGAAGTGGCGAGCGAGGAGCAGCGCTACACCGGCCAGGAGATCACCCTCACCCTCAAGGACGCGGACATCAAGGACGTGCTGCGCACCTTCTCGACCCTGACCAACCTCAACATCGTGGTCGACCCCGGGGTGAGCGGCTCGGTCACGGTCGAGCTGCGCAACGTCCCCTGGGACCAGGCCCTCGACCTGATCCTGAAGATCAACGGCCTCGGCTACGCGCTCGAGAACAACGTCCTCCGCGTCGCCCGGGTCAGCGCCCTGCAGGCGGAGAAGGAAGCGCTCGCCAAGCTCATCAAGGAGCAGGAGAAGGCGCAGCCGCTCAAGACCGTCACCAAGCCCCTGTCCTACGCCAAGGTCGCGGACATCATGCAGCTCGTCTCGACCGGCTCGTACCTGCTCTCCGACCGTGGCTCGGTGGTCGTCGACAGCCGCACCAACACCCTCATCATCCGCGACACGGTGGAGCGGGTGGAGGCGATCCTGCGGCTGATCGAGCAGCTCGACACGCCGACCCCGCAGGTGGTGATCGAGGGGCGGATCGTCGAGACCACGCGCGACTTCTCGCACCGGCTCGGCATCGACTGGGGCTTCACCGGCGTGGCCGACGCCCAGCACGGCAACGACACCGGCCTGGCGTTCCCCAACAACGCCTCGGTGGACGGCCAGGTCAACCTGAGCCGCGCCTACACCGGCATCATCGGCTTCACCTTCGGCGACATCCTCGACACCTTCAACCTCGATTTCTTCCTGATGGCGGGTGAGGTCGACGGCACGGTCAAGATCGTGTCGACGCCGCGGGTCACGACCCAGAACAACAAGCGCGCGTCGATCCGCTCCGGTCTGCAGATCCCGATCCAGACGGTGGCCAACAACACCGTCACGGTGCAGTACGTCGACGCGACCCTCAACCTCGAGGTGCTGCCGCAGATCACGGCCGAGGGGACGGTCAACCTCGACCTGACGGTCAAGAAGCAGGAGCCCGTGGTCTCGTCCGCGGTCCAGGGCGGCGCCAACGCGCCGATCTTCACCCGCGACGCCAAGACCGAGGTCCTGGTCCGCGACGGCGGCACGACCGTCATCGGCGGCATCTACCAGCTCAACGACCAGGTCAACGACCAGTCCGTGCCCGGGCTGGCGAAGATTCCGATCCTCGGCTACCTGTTCCGGAGCAAGGAGGTGCTCAAGCGGCACGACGAGCTCCTGATCTTCATCACGCCGCGGATCGTCAAGTACTGAGGGAGGCCGAGATGAATCGCGTGCTCGTGCTCTGCGCCGCGCTGGCCCTGGTCCTGGGCGGGATGTCGTGCTCCAGCGACCTCGACGACGACGAGGCGGTGGTGTTCCTGACGATGGAGGAGTTCTCGATCGGGTCGAGCTTCTACACCTCGGTCTGCGCCGGGAGCGACGTCTTCATCGAGTCGATGACCATCCGGTCGCACATCAAGGGCGACGCCGACTACTCCGCGGCCCAGGACGTGGTCCTGACGCGCTGGGTGGTGACCCCGTACCGGGTCGACGGCGGCACGACCGCGTCGCCGGTCTACACCCGCGACTCCTCGGTCGCCGTCGAGGCCGGCGGCACCGCCGACCTCGCCAACTGGCCGATCTACTCCTCGATCTTCTACAACGACCCGCCGCTGCTGTACCTGTTCCCCGAGAACGGCGGCTACGACCCGGAGACCGGTGAGCGGGTGGTGGAGCAGTCGCTGCGGGTGCAGTGGTTCGGTCACACCATGTCCGGCCAGAACGTCGACTTCGAGTTCACGTTCGGCATCAAGTTCGCCTGCGAGTGGTGAGGACGACGATGCGTCGTGGGGGCAGGCCGGAAACGACAGACGAAGACTCGTGGGGGTCCGTTGCCATGAAGAGGTTCATCGCATGCTGCGCTCTGCTTGGGGTGGTGGTCCTGACCGGCTGCTCGGGCGACAGCCCGTCGTCGCCAGTGGTGCCGACCCCGGCCGCCGACACGTGGGCGATCACGTCGTTCACGGTGGATGAGGACAATCCGTGGGTCGAGACCGTGGTCACCCTGAGCGCCACGGCGACCAAGAACGGCGGCCCGGCCCCTGACGGGACCTGGGTCGAGTTCAAGGTCGTGGGCTACCAGTACCCGGCCGACCCTGGCGTCGCCCTATTCCCCGAGTACGACGCCGACATCGCCACGGTCGCCACCCACGGGGGCGTCGCCACCGTCACCCTGGCTGGAGCGGTGCCGCGCGGCGACGACGGCGAGTACCTGTTCACGAGCTACACCTGGACCATCCAGGCGAGGGTCGTGGACGTGGTCAGGTCTCTGCCCGTCACTTTCCACGTGCCGCAAGGGCCGCCCGGCGCCGAGGCGCTGCAGATCTTCATGCCGCTGGTGCCCGACCACGGCCTGCGCGACGGCGGCGAGCGCGTGACCCTCACCGGCCGCGGCATCGTCGAGCCGATCCGGGTCTTCTTCACGGTCAAGAACGCCGTGCTGCCCGACACCGGCGACGAGGTCGACGACCGCGAGACCGTCGACGACGAGTTCGAGGCGCGGGTCATCTCGGTCCAGGAGAGCTCCCTGCCCGACAGCCCGGTCGGCATCATCGTCATCGAGACGCCGCACGCCAGCACCCTGCTGCACGGCATGTTCGACTCGACCGGCGGCACCGCCCCGGACACCTACCGGGTGTGCGTCGACTACGAGATCAACGTCGTCGTCAACCGACTGGCGGCGCCGATCGTCCTCGATCCCCCGGCGACCGACGAGGACAACTACCGGCTGCCCGAGGCCTTCACCTACGACAACGAGCAGGCGACCCGCGACGAGTGCTCGGAGGAGCCGATCGTCGTCCAGTGCCCGCCGGCGCCCGAGATCTACGTCGTCGTCCCCGACCACGGCACGCCGCGCGGCGGCGAGCAGGTGACCGTCCTCGGTCGCTACTTCGGCTGGCAGTGGGACCCGCAGGCGAACGAGTTCGTGGTCGTGCCGACCGACTCGATGGTGGTCGAGTTCACCACCACCAACCCGGCCCGGACCCTGCTCGGCATCGACCCGGTGGTGTCGCCCGACGGCCACCAGATCCTGGTCACCACGCCGGTCTTCGGCGCCACCCCGCTCGAGGAGGACGTGGTCGCCAGCGTCACGGTCCGCAACATCCTCCCCTACGACACCGCGGCGTGCCCGAGCCTCGTGCTCGAGGACACCAAGGACGACGCGTTCATCTTCACGGCCGAGGAGCCGACGCCGGAGGTCCTGGGCGTGGCGCCGACCTCGGGCCCGGTCGACGGCGGCACGGTGGTGTCGGTCTTCGGCCACGGCTTCCAGTTCCCGGCCCGGGTCGAGTTCATCGCCGACGAGATCAGCCGCGAGGCGGTGGTGATCGAGGTCAACGACGACACCACGCCGTCCGACTACGACACCATCGTCTGCGTCACCCCGACCTTCGCCGACACCGAGAACGTGCCGCCGTTCACGGTCGAGGTGCGGGTCACCAACCTCGAGACCGGCAAGGTCTGCGAAACCTGCGGCGAGTACACCTACGGCCAGGTCCTCTACATCACCGGAAACAGCCCGACCGAGGGCGGCCCCGGCACCGTCGTGACCATCTACGGCGGTGGCTTCGAGGACCCGCTGGTGGTGGACTACCTCGGCCGCCAGCCCCCCCTCCGCATCGAGACCGTGGCCGTGTCCGGCAGCGAGGTCGTCGCCCGGTTCCCGGACGACACCGAGCCGGAGTGCGACAACGGCGACGGGGAGTTCCGCATCACCCTCACCGAGCGGCCCTACGAGGAAGGCCAGGGCTTCGTCGAGGGCGGCGAGTTCAGGTACCTGGGCCTCGACCCGACCGTGGTCCGCGTCGACCCGCAGATCGTCCAGGAGACCCTCGGCGGCGCCGGCGTCGACCCGTTCGAGGTCGTCATCACCGGCACCGACTTCACCGAGAACGTGCTGGTGGCCTTCGGCACCTACGTCATCCCCAGCCAGTACGTGACGGAGGTCAACAGCACCACCATCCAGGTCAACCCGATCCCGGCGCCGGATGACTTCGACCTCAACTGGAACCGCAGCAGCTGCGTGACCGTCGACGGTTTCCCGGGCACGCGCCGCATCGCCACCCCGGTGGCGGTGACGGTGACCAACATCCCGGCCCAGTGCGCCAACACCCTCGGCGGGGCCATCGTCTACGAGCCCGAGACCAACGAGTGCGTGGTCGAGCCGACCATCGCCTTCACCCTCAGCGGCGCCTTCGCCGACACGCCGGCCGGCACCTGCTCGCCGCCGGTCACCCTGACCGTCGACAACAACATCCCGGGCGCCACCCTCGACATCACCGGTCTGACCCTGCTGGGCCGGTTCTTCTTCGACGCTGGGGCCACCGTCCAGGCGCAGGCCGGGTTCTCCCTGGCCTCGTTCACGAGTCAGCCCTTCAACCTGTACTTCTGCCCGAACGTCGACAACGGCCTGGAGTACTTCGGCAGTCTGACCATCCGCTCCTCCAACGCCGTCAACGACCCGGTCAACGTGCCGCTGACCGGCCAGGAGCTGCTCCAGGCGATCATGGGCACCTCGCCCTACACCAGCGGCGACACCTGGACCTTCCCGACCACGCCTGCCGGCGCCTGCTCCGTGTCGCAGAGCCTGACCATCACCAACACCGGCGACGACGACCTGGTGCTCAACCCGGCGCCTGCCGCCACCCTGCCGTTCGTGATCAGCTCCCCGGCCACCTCGCCGGTGGCCCCGGGCGGGTCGACCTCCTTGAGCGTGCAGTTCTGCCCGACCCTGGACAACGGCCTGCTGCAGACCGGGACCCTGACCGTCACCGGCGTCGGCGCTCTCGGCAGCCCGGCGGTGATCAACCTGGAGGGGCAGGAGACCCCGTGACCTGGTAGACTCCCACCCCGGCCGTGGCGAGAGCCACGGCCGGGGTGTTTCGTCTCTGAAGGCCTGCATGGACAGCCGCATCGACTCGCTCCGCGCCACGCTCAAGGCCGACCCGGCCTCCCGGGTCTTCTACCAGCTGGGCGAGAGCCTGCGCCGCGAGGGGCAGCTGGACGAGGCGGTGCAGGTGCTCGGCGCGGGGCTCGCCCACCACCCCCGCTACGTCGCCGCCTGGGTGTCGCTGGGCCGCGCCCGGCTGGCCCTCTCCTCCTGGCGGGAGGCCGAGGTGGCCTGCGCCAAGGCCCTCGAGCTCGACCCCGAGAACGCCGTCGCGGCGCGGCTCATCGCCGAGGCCGCCCTCGGCCGCGGCGACGACGCGGGCGCTCTCAAGGCGCTGCGGCTGGCCCGCACCCTGTCGCCCCGCGACGCCGAGCT
>CAYTJW010000398.1:0-5404 GCA_964438135.1 uncultured Thermoanaerobaculia bacterium | reverse complement strand
GGCTACTGAGATCACAGCCCCCCACCCAGATCAGAACAAACAGGGAATGCTCCCTTCCTTTCTGGCACCTTTCCTTTCTGGCACCTTTCCTGGCACCTTTCCTTTCTTGGCACCTTTCTTCCCTTTCTCTCTTTCGTGGCACCTTTCCGTCACCGACCTGGCCCGCCGGTGCACGGCGGCCCGTGCCGGCCCACGCTGAGCGCGCCCGCCCCGGGCAGGCCCGTGCCGGGGGAGGCCGGGAGCGTCGGTGCCTGCCGTGCCGAAGTGAGGAACCGCGGGTGCGCTCGCCAGCATCGCCATCGGTGCCCATCGGTGCCTCTGGGCTCGCTGAAGCGACGATCAGCCGCGCAGGGTGACAGCCGCACTGCAGCACGCCAGGCGCCGATGGCAGGGGGTGCGGCGGCAAGCCTCGCTCTCCTTCTCCGCCGCCGGGTCGGCCATGAAGCTGCTGGCAGACGCCGGCATTGCCGGTGAGGTGACCGGCAGGAAGCGCAACCGGGTGTTCGGCTACACCCAGTACGTGGCAATCCTGGTAGAGGGGACGGAGCGGTGAACCGCTGAGCGCGGGCAGGCCTGGAGGCCGGGCTTGCACTGGATCGCCGGAACATGCGGTATACTACAAGCTGCGGAGATCGGATGCCATGCGCCCAGAGACTTTCCTGGCCAGCCACAGCCTCTTCACGAGAGAGGAGCTCGCGGCCGTCCTCCGTGGTCGCGGCCGGGCGGATGCAACTGTGGACTCCCACCTGGCCCGCTGGCGCCGGCAGGGGCGCATCGCACGGGTGAAGAGGGGGGTGCTCGTCCGCCTCGACCCCGCACGCGGCGCCATCGGGCCATCGCCCGACCTCGTCGCCCTCGCGTCGCGCATGGCTCCCGACGCGGCCGTCGCCTAC
Source organism: uncultured Thermoanaerobaculia bacterium (assembly GCA_964438135.1). Taxonomy (GTDB): domain Bacteria; phylum Acidobacteriota; class Thermoanaerobaculia; order Thermoanaerobaculales; family Sulfomarinibacteraceae; genus CAYTJW01. The sequence goes on along the minus strand of CAYTJW010000398.1, from coordinate 4,511 downwards.
CACACGGCCCTCGAGGCCCACGGCTACGCTCAGAGCGTCTTCGAGAGACTGACCTTCGTCACCTGGACCAAGACGAAGCCGACCTCCTTCCGGGGCCGTCGGTTCGTCCCGGTCCGCCCGCGCGCCCCGCTCCTCGCGGAGAACCGAGGCGAACGCTGGGTCGAGCGGCTGGACCGAGCCGGGGTCGAGGTTCGCGTCACGAACCTGGAGCGAACGGTGGCGGATGTGCTCGACCGCCCGGACCTCGCCGGTGGCACGGAGGAGGTCTGGCGCTCGCTCCTCTCGGTGCCTGCTCTCGACTTGGTGCCTCTCGAGGAGTACGTCACTCTCCTCGGCAGCAGGACCCTGGCCGCCAAGGTCGGCTTCTTCCTCGAGAGCCGCCGTGAGGAGCTGGTCGTGCCCGCGGCGCTGCTCGACCGCCTGCGCGCGCGCCTCCCCGGGGCCCCGGTCTTCATGGACCGCCGCCAAAGGGGTCGGCTGGTTGCGCGCTGGGCGCTGATCGTGCCCGCCGACCTGCTCCAGGATCACGGAGAAGGCCCGGCATGATCACGTCCGGGGATGTCGCCCGCGTGGCGGCCGAGACCGGGTTCCGACCCGAGATCGTGGAGAAGGTGCTTCGTCTCCGAGGCATCCTGGTCCGACTGGACCGTCACGAGCTGACGCGCGGCGCGTGGCTGTTGAAGGGCGGCACCGCCCTCAACCTGCTCCACCTCGACGTGCCGAGGCTCTCGGTCGACATCGACCTCAACTACGTCGGCGCCCAGGATGTCGAGGGCATGCGGCGGGCGCGGCCGGAGTTCGAGCGCGCGCTCACCGCCTGCTGCGAGCGGGAGGGCTGCGCGGTGCGACGCGCCCCGACCGAGCACGCCGGCGGGAAGCTCCGGCTGCGCTACTCGAGCGTCTTGGGCGGCTCGCAGAACCTCGAGGTGGATGTGAGCTACGTCGCGCGCGTTCCGCTGTGGGGCGGAGTGCGCAGCGGGGTGCGGTTCCCGCCGGGATCTGACGTGCAGGTCCCGACCTTGACGCTCGAGGAGCTGGCCGCGGGGAAGTTCGCGGCGCTCGTCCAGCGCTCCGCCGCCCGTGACGCCTTCGACGCGGCGACCCTGCTCGAGCTGGCCCCCGACCTGCCGCAGCGGCCACCGTTTCGGGTCGCGTTTGTCTGCTTCGTTGCCGCGTCGCGGGCCGATGCCCGGGGCTTCCGGCCCTCCCTGCCTGTTCTTCCCGAGCTCGCCCTCGAGCGCAACCTGGAACCACTCCTTCGCCGGGGGCCTCGTGGGGAGAGCCCGGAGCTGAGCGAGCTCGCCTCCCGGATCGAGGAACGGGTCGCGCCGGTTGTGGGCCCCCTTCTCTCCTGGTCGGCAGGCGAGCGCCGCTTCCTCGACCGTCTGCTGGACGAGGGGGAGATCGACGCCACGCCGCTCCACGGCGATCCGGGTGTCCAGGAGCGCATCAGTAGGCAGCCCATGCTGGCGTGGAAGGCACAGAACGTCCGCGAGCACCTCGGGCGCACCGACCGGCCTCGCGCAGCGCGACCCCCAACCGGCGGGGAAAGCGAGGCCTGAGCACGGCCCTGAACCCGATCGTCTTCACCGAGAAGGTGGTGCGCAGCGTCCTGCGCTACCAGCTCACCGCCTACCCCTTCGCCGACCCGCGGCTGCACGCGCAGATGCGGCGGCTGCTGTCGCTCGACGGGGCCCGCCACTCGCCGCTGCTCAAAGGGCCGTACATCGGTGCCTCTGGGCTTGCCGAAGTGACGAAATGCGGGCGTGCTCGCCAGGATCGGCATCGGTGCCCATCGGTGCCTCTGGGCTTGCTGAAGTGACGATCAGCCGGCGCAGAGTGACATCAGCACTCCAGCACGCCGGGCACCGACGCGACGACCCGCACCAACGTCCTCAACAACTTGCTCCGGGGGTGGGTCAGGAGGTCTGGATTCCAACTGCTCGTGCCGCAGCCGCCCGCCATCACGACCGTCACGAGGCGCGCGTTCGGCCAGCCGGGCATGACGGTCCTCGTCTCGAGTGCCACATGTTGCGCTCCATGGCGACCACGGGCGGCACTGCCTGCGCTGGGTTGTAACGGATCACGTGATACGTTACACTGAGAGCGTGATCGCCTCGTTCGCCGATCGGGGCACCAAGAACCTGTTCAATGGCCGGGACACCAAAGCCGCACGACACGTCTGCCCTGTCACCCTGTGGGGCGTCGCGCGGCGCAAGCTCGACCAGCTCAACGCCGCGACCCGGCTCGAGACACTGCGGGCGCCGCCGGGAGACCGGCTGGAAGCGCTGCGGGGGCGACGCGCCGGCCAGCACCGCATTCGCGTCAACGACCGCTACCGGGTGTGCTTCCGCTGGTGTGAGGCCGGTGCAGACGCGGTGGAGCTAGTTGACTACCACGAGGAGGCACGATGGTCCGCGTTCCGACCGACCGTGAGCCGACCCACCCGGGCGAGATGCTCCGGGCGGAGTTCCTCGAGCCGCTCGGCCTCACCCAGCGCGAGCTGGCAGCGCGCCTGGGCGTCTCCTACCCTCGCGTCAGCGAGCTGATTCACGGCCGCCGTGGCATGACGCCCGACACCGCGCTCCGACTCGAGCAGCTGCTCGGCGTGGAGGCCCAGTTCTGGCTCAACTTGCAGCTGGCCTGGGACCTGTACCACGCCCGTCGCTCCCCCCAGGCCGATGCCATCCGCCGCATCGAGCGCCTCCCCGGCCTGCGCCAGGCCTCGTAGGCGCTGCCGCGCCGTCCCGCAGGCCTCGCCCAGGGGCGCGAGTCGTCCTCGCCGCCCGCGAGCTCCTCGGCCCGCCGCGGGAGCGGGCCGAGGCGAGCGCGGGGCACCTTCAGCTCCCCCCGGCGCCCGGCGTGCTGGAGTGAGGAAACGCGCGCCTGCTCGCCGGCATCGGCATCGGTGCCAGTCGGTGCCTCTGGGCGTGCTGAAGGGACGACCAGCCAGCGCAGGGTGACAGCGGCACTCCAGCACCCCAGGCGCCGATTCGCTGCAGCTCCGCCGGCGTGCCCGGGCCGGCTCAGAGCGTCTGTCAACTTGTCGTACCCGGCACCCGACCGGCACCCGACCACCCGACCGCCGGTCAGGAGGTCCCGGGCGGGCGCCGTGGTCAGGGAGCCGGTGTGCCGGCATCGCAGAGCGTGGCCAGGCCGTCCTGCACCAGCGCAGCAAGCTCCGCCTCGCCGGCGAAGCTGCGGGCCGGCCCGCCCCCGCTGCCGTCGCTCGCGCGCAGCGAGCCCGCCAGCTCGCGGTGGGCGGCCCAGACCTCGGGGTCGAGCTCGCAGACCAGGCTCCCGCGGTCGAAGCCCATCGTCAACCGAGTGCTGCCGATGCCGACGTCGACCTTCCGGCACCGGCAGCCGAGGGCCCGCGCCTGGCGGTCGACGTCCGTCTACAGCAGCGTCACCCGGCGGTCGAAGTTGGGCGGCAGCCGCGTGGCCGCTTCGCGCCCGCGGATGGAGGCCACGGCGCCGCGCAAGACCGAGTTGCCCTCGGCGTCGGGAGCCTGGCGGACGAGCTCGATCACGGTGTCCCCGGCGGCGTCGGCGGCCGGCCCCATGATCTCCATGCCGCGCGCCGCGGAGACCCGACGCCGCGGGTCGGCCAGCGCGTCGAGCAGCGGCTGCACGGCGCGCTCGTCGCCGATCCGGCCGAGGGCGCGCATCACCGCGTCGCGGGCCATGATCACGCCGTCGCCGGTGTCGAAGGTGTTGGGGCCGCTCTCCAGCGCCTCGAGCAGCGCCGGCACGGCCGCGGTCGCCGCGGGGCCCATCTCGCCCAGGCACTCCGCCGCCCACCGGACGCAGGAGTGGGCACCGTCGACGCGGAAGGGGGAGACGGAGCCGTCTCTCCGCTTGCAGCTGGTGTCGGGCCGCTCCTGGGTGGGCTCGGTGAGGTCGTCGCAGCAGCGGTTGCCGACCTGGGCGACGAGCTCGTCCACGGTCGGCTGGGGGCCGCCGCCGCCCGGGCAGGGCGTGCGCACGCAACCGCACGCCCAGACCAGCCAGGCGAGGGCGAGCGCCGCGCCGCGGAGCAATCGCCTCGCTCTGCCCGTTCTGGCCGCCGCCACGAAGTCGGCCGTGGCTGGTCCTCGACCTGCCTCGCGCGCTCCCGCGCCCGGTCGGGGGAAGCGCTCCGCGACTCCCAGCGCAGCGCCATCGTTCACCTCTCCATGCTGACCCAGCTCGCGACCGAATGCGAGCATTCGAGGATGAACCTCGCACGGTCGCCCATCGGCATCGATGCTACCCAACCGAAACCCAGGTCTGGAATGGTGCCAGTCACGTAATTCCGTCATTGTTGGCGCGGCGCGGCTCGCCGACAGACGCGATCGCCGCGTCCAGGTGGTCCAGGTCGGCGCGCTGATCGTCTCCCGCCAGCCGACGCCGTGCTGCCCGCGAATGGTGCCAGTCACGTAATTCCGTCATTGTTGAATGGTGCCAGTCACGTAATTCCGTCATTGTTGGCGCGGCGCGGCTCGCCGCCAGACGCGATCGCCGCGTCC
>CAYTJW010000397.1:0-5407 GCA_964438135.1 uncultured Thermoanaerobaculia bacterium | reverse complement strand
GCCCCGCCGGCAGCTGCCGCGACCCGGGCGCTGCGATCGGCGAGGCGGCGTGCCGAGCGTTTCCCCAGCCGTGGGGCCGTGGCGCCGTGCCGCCGTGCCGCCGCACCGCCTCCGCCAGTGGTATTCTCGGCCCGAGAGGTACTCGGCGGCACCGACGGCCGCCGGCCGCCGGCCGTAGACTCGGGTGGCGGACCATGGGTTCGCGTCGGCGCGGGGGGAGGCGAATGAGGCATGCCCTGGTTGCGGTCCTGGTGGTGGCGGGCGTGGCCGTGCCGGCGCAGGCCGCGACCCCGGCGGCGCAGTCGCTGCGGCAGGAGCTGCGGGTCGAGGAGCAGGTGCTGCAGGTGACCCTGGGCGAGCTGGCGCGCGAGGAGGAGGCGGTGCGGGGGGCGTGGGTGCGGGTCGAGCGGCAGTCCGCCGACCTGCTGCGCGCCCAGGAGCAGGGCGAGAGCCTCGACAGCCTGCGCCTGCGAGAGGCCGACCTTCGCGCCGCCGAGGTCGAGCTCGAGATGCGCCTCCAGCAGGCGCAGCGGCTGCGGCGCGAGCTGATCGCGAGCCGGGTGCGGATCGAGGAGACCCTGGCCGAGGTGCGCCGGCTCGAGGAGCAGGTCGGCGTGGGCGAGGACCCGCTGTCCGGCCCGTGGCGGTTGGTGATGGAGCCGGGCGGCCAGGAGGGCTACATGAGCCTCGAGCTGGACGGCACCCTGGTGGTGGGGACCTACCAGCTGGCGGGCGGCTGGTCAGGGTCGCTGCGGGGGACCCTGGTCGCGGGCAAGGTGCGGCTCGAGCGCGTCGACTCCCAGGTCGGCTTCGTCTCGGTCCTCTACGCCCGCCTCAGCGGCAGCGGCGAAGGCGCCCGGCTGGCGGGCACCTGGGAGGCGACCCAGCTCGCCACCGGCGGGCCGTCGAGCGGCGGCTGGGTGGCAGAGCGGGTGCGGTCGCTGCCGGAGTGAGGGCGGGGCGGGCTCGAGCCGCCAGCGGTCGGCTCCCCCGCCCACCCCGGCGCGACGGTCGTTGCGGGGGCCGAGCGTGCGGCGGGAGACCCGGGGGGCGGGTATACTCTCCGCCGGACGGGAGGGGTGCATGGCGCGGAGCCCGTGGTTCGTGTTCGTGCTGGGTCTCGTCGTGGGCCTGGCGGTCGGCTACGTCGTGGCCGAGCGGCAGCCGGTCCCCCCGGCGCGGGCCCTGCAGCCGGCCCGGCCGGCACCGGCGGGCCCCGAGCAGAGGGTGCCTGACGGGCACCCGCCGGTCGGGAGCGGGGGGACGGCCAGGCCGCCGCTCGACGAGGAGGTCGGCCGGTTGACGGGCTTGCTCGCCCAGCGGCCGGACGACCCGGCACTGCTGGCGGCCGTGGGCAACGCCTACTACGACCGCGGGCGCTGGTCCGAGGCCCGCGACTGGTACGAGAGGTCGATGGCCGTCAAGGGCGACGACCCGAACGTCATCACCGACCTGGCGGTGGTGTACCGCAACCTGAAAGAGCCGGAGCGGGCGCTGGAGCTCCTCCGGCGGGCGGTGGCGGTCGCCCCCGACCAGTGGCAGGCGTGGTACAACACGGTGGTGGTCCTGCACTACGACCTGCACCGTCACGACCAGGCGATCGCCGCCCTGGAGCGCCTGGTGGAGATCCGCCGGGCGAACCCGGCGGTCCCCGACCTCGCCGGCCTGGAGCGGGACGTGCGCGGCGGCGGGGGCAGCTGAGGCAGCGGTGCGGACCGGGGGTGGGTGCCGTGCGGCCTGACCGTCTGCTGCTCCTGCTGCTGGTGCTGTACCTGGTGTGGCGGGTGCTGGCCGCCTACGGGCGCCACCTCACCCGGCCCAGGGCCGGCGAGGGTCTCGAACGGGCGTCGGATCCCGCTGCCCCGGCCCGGCCCGAGAGCGCGACCGCGCTCGCGACCTGCCCCGAATGCGGCGTGGCCGTGCCCCGGGGCCGTCTGCGGCCGGCCGGCGAGGGGAGGGTGGCGTGCGAGCGGTGCGCCGCGGAGGGCCAGGAAAGGAGTCGACCCGGTGCTGCTCAGAGATGAGGGGCGCCAGCTGGCGCTGGAGATCGTGGCCGCCGGCGCTCGCCTCGAGCAGGCGGGCCTGATCATGCCCGGCGAGGGCAACCTGTCGGCCCGCCAGCCCGCGGCGGGCTCCTGCCTGGTCACCCCCTGCGGGCGCGACAAGGGCCGCCTCAGCATCACCGACCTGGTGGAAATGGCGATCCACGGCGCGCCGCCGGCCGGCGCGTCGTCCGACGCCAGGTTCCACCTGGCGGTCTACCGCGCCCGGCCGAATGCGGCGGCCGTGGTCCACGCCCACCCGCCCTGCGTGCAGCTGCTGGCGGCGCGCGGCGTGCGGCCCGACCCGGCCCTGCTCGAGGCCGGCCCGCTGGTCATCGGCCAGGTGGGCTGGATCGACCACGCCCGCGACGACGGGGTCGACCTCGCCGAGGTCGTGCCGGCCGCCTTCGCGGCCGCGACGGCCTGCGTCCTGCCCCGCCACGGCGCGGTCACGGTGGGGGCTTCGGTGGCCGAGGCGCTGCGCCGCATGCTGCTCCTCGAGCGGCTGGCGCACCTGACCCTGGGACCCGGCGGGAGGTGACCCAGGCGCCGCTGTTCCCGGAGAACGCGGGCGCCCCGCCGCTCGCCGACCGGATGCGGCCCCGGACCCTCGACGAGGTCGTCGGCCAGGACGCCCTGGTCGGCCCGGGCGGTGTCGTGCGGGCCCTGGTCGAGCGCGGCGAGCTGCCGTCGATGGTCCTGTGGGGACCCCCCGGTTGCGGCAAGACCACCGTGGCCCGGCTGCTGGCGGCCGCCGCCGGCGTGCCCCTGGTGAGCTTCTCGGCCGTCCTGTCGGGGGTGGGCGAGGCCCGCGCGGTCATGGCCGAGGCCAGGCAGAGGCTGCGCCGCGAGGGCCGACGCACGGCGCTGCTGGTGGACGAGATCCACCGCTTCAACCGGGCCCAGCAGGACGCTTTCCTGCCGTACGTCGAGGCGGGCGACATCGTCCTCCTCGGCGCCACGACCGAGAACCCGTCCTTCGAGCTCAACCGGGCCCTGCTGTCGAGGGTGAAGGTGTACGTCCTCGAGCCGCTCGGCGAGGAGCAGCTGGTCGCCCTCCTCGAGCGAGCCCTGCGCGACCCGGACCCGGCACGAGGGGCGGACGCCACCGGGCTCGAGGTCGACCCGGAGGCGCTGCGCACGGCCGCCGCCCTGGCCGGCGGCGACGCCCGCCAGGCCCTCAACCTGCTCGAGCTGGCGGTGGCGGTCGGGCGGGGCGGGTCCACGGGCCGGGTCGACCCGGCCCTGGTGGCGCGGGTCGCGCAGCGGGCGGTGGCGGTCTACGACAAGGAGCGCGAGGAGCACTACAACCTGATCTCGGCGCTGCACAAGGCGGTGCGGAACTCGGACGTCGACGCGGCCCTGTACTGGCTCGGCCGGATGCTGGTCGGCGGCGCCGACCCGCGATTCGTCGTCCGCCGCATGCTGCGGATGGCCTCGGAGGACGTCGGCATGGCCGACCCCCGGGCGCTCGAGCAGGTCGGCGCGGCGGCGCTGGCGGTCGAGCACGTGGGCATGCCGGAGTGCGAGCTGGCCCTGGCGCAGGCGGCGGTGTACCTGGCGCTGGCGCCCAAGTCCAACGCTCTCTATGTCGCCTTTGGCGCGGTCAAGGACGAGGTGGGTCGCCGCCCCGGGCTGCCGGTGCCCCTCCACCTGCGCAACGCGCCCACGGAGCTCATGCGGCAGGCCGGCTACGGCACCGGCTACCGCTACGCCCACGACGAGTCGTCCGGCGTCGCCGACATGGAGTGCCTGCCCGATGCCCTGCGCGGCCGCGCCTTCTTCGCCCCCGGCGAGCACGGCTGGGAGGCGCGGATCCGCGAGCGGCTGCGCGACATCGCCCGGCGCCGGCGGGGCGAGAGCTGAGGCACGAGGCCCGCGCACCGCCCCCGGAGACAACGCTGGCCGCCCCGGGGGCGGCCAGTTGCCCTCCACTCTGCGCAGTGCGGCACGCTCGGCCGCCGCGTAAGCATCTCGCGTGCCAGCCGGGCGGCCCGTCCGCGGCGACCCCGCCTGTCCCGTTGTGGGACAGGCGCCGGGCCGTCGGGCGGGGGAGGCTGTGCTACCGTGACACCGCCATGGGACGGGGACGTCGGCTGTCGCAGGGGGCGGTCGGTGCGGTCGCGCTGCTGGCCTCCCTCGCCGGCTGCGGCTACCACCTGGTGGGCACCTCGAGCTACCTGCCGGCGGAGGTCGAGGCCCTGTACGTCAAGCCCTTCGTCAACGAGAGCGGCTGGGCCGACATGGACCAGCGCCTGAACGAGTCGCTCAGCCGGGAGTGGGTGCGCCGCCGCCGGTTCCGCCTCGTCGACGCCGAGTCGGAGGCGCAGGTGGTGCTGCGGGGGACGATCGCCGCGGTGCGGGTGCTGCCGGTCTCGATCGACGAGCAGGGGCGGGCGACCGAGTACCAGCTCGGCCTGACGGTGGCGGTGCAGCTGGTCGACGTCCGCGGCGAGGAGCCGATCGTGCTGTGGGAGGACAAGGCGTTCTCCCGCCGCACCTCCTATCAGGTCGACCAGTCGGCGGTGGACTACTTCGACCGCCAGGCCGAGGCCATGGACGAGCTGGGCAACGACCTCGCCTCCGCCCTGGTGACCGCGGTGCTGGAGGGATTCTGATGGCGGGGCGGATCTCCGGGCCGCTCAGGCGGCGGCTCGCGCCCATCCGGCTGCTGGTGCTCGACGTCGACGGCGTCCTCGCCGAGGGCCGACTGCTCTACTCGGCGCGGGGGGAAGAGCTGAAGGCGTTCTCGGTGCGGGACGGCCTCGGCCTCCGCCTGCTCCTCGACGCCGGCCTCGGCGTGGCGGTGGTGTCGGGGCGCGCGAGCGCGGCCGTCGCCGCGCGCATGCTCGACCTCGGCGTGCCGCCGGAGATGGTGGTGCAGGGCTCGCGGGACAAGGCCGCCGACCTCGACGCGCTGGAGACGCGACTGGGGCTCGCCGACGCGGAGGTGGCGGCGATGGGGGACGACCTGCCCGACCTCCCGCTCCTGGCGCGGGTCGGGTTCGCCGCCTGCCCGGCCGACGCCGCGCCCGCGGTGGCGTCGGTCTGTCACCGGGTCTGCGCCGCGACCGGTGGCAACGGGGCGGTGCGCGAGGTCGCCGAGCTGCTGCTCGAGGCCCAGGGGCGGTGGGACCAGCTGGTCGCGCGCTGGGCATGCCCGCCTGCCCGCCGGTGAGCCGCGACCCGGCCGTGGTGCTGGTCGCGGCCGTCGCCGCCAACGGCGTCATCGGCTGCGCCGGTCGCCTGCCGTGGCGGCTGCCGGCGGACCTGGCTCGGTTCCGCCGGCTGACCTGGGGCCACCGCGTCGTCGTCGGCCGCCGCACCTGGGAGTCGATCGGTCGGCCGCTCGAGGGCCGGACGCT
>CAYTJW010000396.1:0-5413 GCA_964438135.1 uncultured Thermoanaerobaculia bacterium | reverse complement strand
GGCCGCCGACCGCGCCCGCCGCCCGGCTCTCCACCCCGCGTCGCCTGCCGCCGCCGCGCCACCTCGTCCCCCCGCTGCCAGGGTAGCGCGAAGCGCCGAAAAGGCCTCGCCCCCGGCTCCGGGGCCCGGGGGCGAGGGTCGCTCACTCGGTTGTCAGTCGCCGGCCCGCGGCGGGCCGGCCGAGCGGTCCTACTCGGACACGATCCAGGCGCTGGCGTCGCCCGTCTCGAAGCCGTCCGAGAACAGGTCGTCCGGACCCAGCGCGTCGACGTGGGTGGCGCTGTCGTTGGCCGGCTCGGGGTCGGTCACCCCGGCCGGGACGGCCGCGGTGGCGGTGTTGATGACCCAGCCGGTCGCGGCGGGGTCGATCGTGGCGCTGACGGTGTAGGTCACGGAAGCGCCGACCGGCAGGTCGACGGTCGCGTCGTTGATGTCGCCCGCGCCGCTGGCGGTGCAAGTGCCGCCGCCCGCGCCGGCGCAGCTCCAGGACACGGCGAGGAGGGTGACCGGCATCACGTCGGCGACGGTCGCGTCGACCACCGCCGAAGGCCCGGCGTTCTCCACCACGATGGTGTAGCTCAGCGGGTCGCCGGGCTGGAAGGTGATCGGCTCGCTCTCCTTGTTGACCGACAGGTCGGCGGACGCCACCACCGTGTCGGTGTCGGTCGAGCTGTTGTTGCCGGTGTCGAGGTCGACGACCCCGGCCGGGACGCTGACCGCGGCGGTGTTGACCACCGTGCCCGTGGCCGTCGCCGCCAGCGTGCCGGTGGCGGTGTAGGTGGCGGTGGCGCCGGCGGGCAGGGTGACGAAGTCGATGAGGTTGCCGGTGCCGGAGGCGCCGCAGCTGCCGCCGCCCGCCGCGACGCAGGTCCAGACCACGCCGCTGATGGCGGCCGGGAAGGCGTCGGTGACCACGGCGTCGGTGGCCGTGGCCGGGCCGGCGTTGGCGACGGTGATGGTGTAGGTGATGGGCATCCCGGCGACGGCCTCGGTCTGGCCGTCGTCCTTGACCACCGACAGGTCGACCGGGCTGGACAGCTCGTCGACGTCGGTCGAGCTGTTGTTGCCGAGGTCCGGGTCGGGGACGCCGCCGCCCGGGAAGGCGGTGGCGGTGTTGACGAGGGACGGCCGGCCGCCCACATCCACCCCGCGGGCGGTGACGGAGACGTCGGCGTCGGCGGTGTAGACCACCTGAGCGCCGGCGGGCAGGACCACGGTCGTGTCGTTGATGTTGCCCGAGCCGCTGGCGGTGCAGGCGCCGCCGCCTGCGCCGGCGCAGGTCCAGTCCACGGTCTCGAGCTGGGACGGGAAGCTGTCGCCCACGGTCGCGGTCGGGCAGTTGGACGAGCCGGCGTTGCCGACCGTGATGGTGTAGGTGACGTGGCCGCCCGACTGGACCACGGTCACGCCGTCGGTCTTGGTGACCGCGAGGTCGGCCTCGGGGGTGAGGGTGTCCGAGTCGGTGGCGGAGTTGTTGTCCGGCGTCGGGTCGGTGACGCCGGCCGGCATGGCCACGGTGGCGGTGTTGTCGAGCACACCCGTGGCGGCCGGGTCGACGGTCGCGACCACCGTGCAGGTGACGGTCTGGCCGTTGGCCAGGTCGACGTCGACGTCCATGTCGCCGCTGCCGCTGGCGCCGTTGTCGCAGGCCCAGGACGGGCTCACGAGAGCCAGCGGGAAGTCGTCGACCACGTTGGCGCCGGGGATGTCGGCCGGGCCGTTGTTGGTGACGGTGATGGTGTAGGTCACCTCCTCCCCAGGCACCACCGAGGTCACCCCGTCGGTCTTGGTGATCGCGAGGTCGGTCGGCGGGAGCAGGACGGTGTCAGTGTCGGTGGCCGAGTCGTTGCTCGGGTCGGGGTCGAGGTTGTCCCACCGCGGGGCCACCGTGACGGTGTTGGCGAGCGTGCCGGCCGCGGCCGCGTCCACCGTCGCGCTCACGACGTAGGACACGCTGGTGCCGGCCGGGAGCTGGATCACCTGGAGGATGCCGTCGGTGCCCGAGGCGTCGCCGCAGGTGCCGCCGCCGCTCTCGTCGCAGGTCCAGCTCACGCCGGTGAGGGCGGCCGGGAAGACGTCCTCGACCAGGGCGTCCGAGGCGTCGGCCGGGCCGGCGTTGCCGACGACGATGGTGTAGGTCACCGCGTCGCCCGGGGTGACCTCGTCCACGCCGTCGTCCTTGGTCACCCACAGGTCGGCGCACTGCGGGCACTCCGCCAGCACCTCGTTGGCGGCGTGCGCCACCCAGAGCGGCTCCCAGCCGCCGTCGGCGTAGCCGTAACCGCCGGCGACGTCGCCCTCGAGCCGGAAGCGCCCCTCCTCGAGCTGCGGCGCCGGGTCCCAGGGGTCGACGACGCCGGGGAAGAACGCCGCCTGGCGGGTGGTCACGCCGTTGCGGATGCCGCCGGCGACGTAGAGCGCCCCGTCGAGGACGAAGTCAGCGCCGCCCCACCAGGTGGCGGGCAGCGGCGCCCCGGGTGCCCAGGGGCCGGTCGGGAAGGCGGTGAGGTCGTAGTACTCGACGAAGCTCGACGCAACCCCGGTCCCGTCGATGCCGCCGGCGACCACGACGTACTCGCCGACGCAGCCCATGAACGGCCACCAGTGGCCCTGGATCATGGCCGGCCCGGGGATCCAGTTGACGCCGTCGAAGACCTCGAAGCCGGTCGTGCCGTTGCCGGTGCCGGTCTGGCCGCCGACCCGGACCACCCACGGGCCGCAGGTCGCGGCCGCGTAGCCCTGCACCGCGCGCGGCGCCGGCGGGCCGGCCAGCCAGGCGTCGCCGGCCGGGTCGTACAGCCAGGTCTCGGCCGTCACCGCGCCGGCCGCGGTGCGGCCGCCGGGGATGACCACCCACGGGCCGAGCGCGGCGCCGTCGATGATGGTGAGCGGCGTCGGCATCGGCGCGCGCTCCTCCCAGGTGTTGGTGAAGGTGTCGAAGCGCTGGTTGCGGCCGATCGTGGTCCCGGCGGTGCCGTCGGCGCTGCCGCCGATGGCGTACAGGGAGTCGCCGTAGCCGACGACCGCCAGGTCGCCGCGGGGGTTGAGCATGCCCGCGCGGTACGACCAGTGCTCGCCGAGGATCTCGTGGTTCACCATCGACGTCGTGTTGAAGCCGTTGCCCACGGCGTCGACCCTGAGGTTCACCATCTCGCCCTCGGCCAGGCAGGCGTCCGGCGTGAGCGCGACCTCGACCTCCACCACCTCGCCGTCCGCGGCGACGACGGTGGCCGGGCCGACCGCGGTCGCGTTGGCGGACAGCACGTCGTAGTCGAGGTCGAAGGTGCCGGCGGCGCCGGTGTAGTTGTGCAGGTGGAGCATGTACCGCCGCTCCACGCCGTGGCAGCCGGCCTCGAGGATGAACCCCGGGTCCAACAACAGCCCGTAGCAGTGGTTGCAGTCGTAGGCCACCACCGCCACGTCGTCGACGTGGCAGTCGTTGCCGTAGGCGCTGGTCGCGTTGAAGCCGAGGCGGACGTCGGCGAGGCCGGCGTAGCTCGACGCGTCGACGGAGTGCCTCTTCCAGCCGACGCTGCCGTCGTACCGCGGGATCGCCGCGCCGACATTGCCCCAGGTCGCCCCGGCGTCGGTCGACAGCTGCACCTGGACGGTGTCGTTGGCGGTGTAGCCGGTGTCGTGGTACATCCAGAGCTGGACGACCACGGTCTGGCCCGCCGTGGCGGTCAGGTCGACCCCGGTCGGGTCCTGGTACAGCCGGGCGGCGTTGGGGGAGTTGACCGTGTAGGAGTTGAAGTAGGCGAGGTTGGGCGCGGAGTGGGTGCCGCCGCCGGTGGGGTGGACGGTGCCGGTGGCGGTCGCCCACGCGGCCGCCGTGTTCGTGCCCGCGGTGCGGACCATGGCCCAGCCGGCCGGCAGGGCCGGCGGCGCCGCCGTGTCGAAGCCCTCCGCGTACACCACCGTCCCCGTCCCCACGTCGAGGGTGAAGGAGCGGGTGAAGCTCGCCTCGTTGCTGGTGATGGCGAGCTGGAGGACGATCGGGCGGCCGCACGGGAAGAGCAGGCCGACCTCGAACTGGTAGGCGGTGGTCGAGGTGCCGGTGCCGCCCGCCGGGATGTCCGGGTAGCTGGCGCTGCCGCTCACGATCGACACGCCCGGCGTCGGGCTGGTCAGGGTCGCGCTGACCCCGGTGGCGCCCACCACGCCGGTGTTGCTCAGGGTGACGGACAGGTCCACCGTCTCGCCCGGGTCGACGACGCCGTCGTCCTCGGCCGGGCCGCCGGCGAAGGTGCAGGTCTCGCCGTCGACGGTGCTGGCCGAGTAGTTGAGGACCGGCGCGATGTACCAGGCGTAGGTCAGGCCGTCGGCCGGGTACACGGTCGGGTTGAGGGGCATGGCGGCGGTGTTCGACGCCCCGGGCACCGAGGCGGTCCACTCGCTGCCGGCCGGGCCGTCGTCACGGTTGTTGAAGTCCGCGGAGCTGGCGCCGCGCAGGCCCACCTGGGGGGTGCGGGCGCTCGAGTTCTTGGTGAACGCGCCGTACACCACCTCGACCCGGTTCGAGGTCTCGTAGAGCCGGATCTGGTAGTTGAAGCTGTCGCCGGTCGCGGCGTAGTAGCGGAAGTTGGTCCACTGCACGACCAGCACGCGGTCCGGCGCCGCACCGACCGTCTCGTAGCGGATCTCCGAGCCACTGGTGCCGGTCTGCTGGTCCATGCCGATCGCGGCGATGACGTTGTTGGTCGAGCCCGAGCTGAGGGGGGAGTAGGAGCTCGACACCGTCGTGCCCAGGGCCAGGAAGCCGTTGCAGTTGACGCTGAACGCGGTGTAGGCGGTGCCGTCGTAGCTGAAGGTGAAGCCGATGGGTTGGTTGGTGTAGCTGGTGTCGTCGCAGCTGGTGGTCAGCGATGTGCCGCCCGCGATCGGCGTGTAGGTGCCGACGCTCGAGCTGAAGGCGTAGAGGCTGCTCACGGCCCGGCTGCCGCCACCCTCGGCCAGGCCGGAGGGGTCGCTGCCGCCCGGGTCCCGGTCCCCCTGGCCCGTCTGCTCGACCGCCAGGCGCGGGTCGACCGCACCCTCGTCCCGTCCCTCACCCGCCGTGAGGGCTCCCGTCGCCGCCAGCGCGACGACCGCTGCCAGGAGAACCGTCAACCGTGCTCTGCTGCTCATGCTCCCCTCCCTGGGTTGGCGTTGACCTCGAGGCCGCCGCGGCGCGGGCTCGCCCCACGGTGCGCGGCAGGCCGACTCCGTCGACCTTGGAAACCCCTCTTCATCGCGACCTGGAGTGACACGTCGGCCATGCTAGCGAGCCCGTCGGCCCGGGTCAAGCCGTGCCGACCGCGCCCCTCGTGACGGCAGCGCCCGGCGACCGCGCGGCCAGCGGCGGAGGAGACGCACCCGGGCCATTGGTAGATCCTACCCTCCTTCTCCCGGCCACGGGGCCGGGATGGGGTTG
>CAYTJW010000395.1:0-5413 GCA_964438135.1 uncultured Thermoanaerobaculia bacterium | reverse complement strand
GCCGCGCGGCGATCCGCAGCTCGACGCCGCCGCCGCCGACGGCCACGGCGCTCGACCTGGCCTCGCCGCCCGAGGCGGCGTAGCCGCCCGTCGGCCGCCACGGCGGCGCGTACGACGCGTCGAAGACGTAGACCTCGCCCGACTTCCACAGCAGGCCGGCGTTGGTGACCAGGTCGACCGTGATGGGGTGGAAGTCGTTGGTCCACGGGTCGCCGACCACCCAGGCGGCGGCGTAGGCGGTCAGCTCGTTGGCCTCCAGCCGCCAGTCGCTGTCGAGGTCGGCCGGGTGGTAGCCGCCGGGGACCACGACCATGTCGCCGCACACCGGCTCGCTCTCGCCGTCGACCGACATGACACCCTCGAAGCCGTAGCTGCCGAAGGCGGTGAGGGGGGCGACCAGCCGGTAGGTGAGGAGGCGGGTCTGCTCGTCGAAGAACGGCCCCCACTTGATGGCGCCGCTCGCCGCCTCGAACACGCCGCCCTCGTTGATGTAGTCGATCTGCCAGCCGGAAGGCGGGGTCTCCTCGACCACGTACGCGCTGGTGCGCGGGTCCGGCGCGGCGGTGATGTAGACCGGCACCGCGCCACCCGGACCGTAGGCCGTCGGCACCGCCCGGACCGCCCGGCAGCAGTAGCGCTCGTCGGTGTCCATCTGCACCACGATGTTGTCGATGCCCCAGCTCTCGTCGTCCAGGCCCTGCAGGTCGGGCGAGCCCTGGAACGCGAAGTACAGGTCGCTGGTGTCGTGGTAGAAGCTGTAGCTGAGGTAGTAGACCGAGTCCTCGACGTAGCCGAGGGTGTTGACCTCGTCCGCGTCGGTCAGGCCGGGGTTGTGGACGTTCGGGAAGCGGTCGGGGTAGGACTGGAAGTCACAGACGCAGTTGGCGAAGGTGGCGTGGAGGAGGTTCTCCAGCAGGCACTCGTTCGGCGGGCCGTTGGAGACGTTCAGGTCCCACACGTCCGGGCCCGCGTTCCAGCCGACCGAGCCCTCCCAGGAGTTGATGACGAACAGCTCGAAGGTGACCCGCACCCGGCAGTGGTCGGGGAGGTCGTGCAGCTCGAGCCAGACCGGCTCGCCGCTGAACTGACCGAGGAAGGTCCGATACCCGATCGGCGTGATCTCCCGATCGCGCTTCGACCACTCCGGGCCGACCGGCGACTCGAAGTCGTGCGAGTACACCGTCACCAGCGACTGAGCGGACGCGACCGAGATGGCAAGCGCCGCGATCACCAGAGCCGAAAGCAGCCGCCACATCCTCATGCCCCACCTCCTGCGAATCCCACGCCCATCGTAAACCCGGGCTCGCTTGCTCCAGAAAACCGGTCCGACGCCGATGATAACCCGTATGCCGAGCGAAATGCAAGCGTTGCCTCCGTCGCCGGGCCACCCGGGCGGCCCGGGGGCGTCGCCGGCGGCCGCCTGGCGCTCGAGACGGGCACACAACTCACCAGCGACCATCGAGTTAGGTCGCCCCGACCGGTCCGCCGGGGTCACGACTGGCCGGGCGCCAGGGCCCGCGGCCGGGTCATGGCCTCCGGCAGCAGCAGCTGGTCGAGGGCGGCGGAGTCGAGCAGGCCGCGCTCGAGCACGATCGCCCGTACCGGCCGCCCGGTCGCCAGCGCCTCGGCGGCGACTGCCGTCGCCGCCTCGTAGCCGATGACCGGCACCAGGGCGGTGACGACGCCGATCGAGCTCTCGACCAGCTCGCGGCACCGCTGCCGGTTGGCGACGATGCCGCGCACGCAGCGGTCGCTCAGGCTGTCCACGGCCGACGCCAGCATGTCGAGCGACTGGAACATGTTGAAGGCGATGATCGGCTCCATGACGTTGAGCTGCAGCTGCCCCGCCTCGGCCGCCAGGGTGATGGTCAGGTCGTTGCCGATGACCTGGAACGCGACCTGGTTGACCACCTCCGGGATGACCGGGTTGACCTTGCCCGGCATGATGCTCGAGCCGGGCTGCATCGGCGGCAGGCTGATCTCGCCCAGGCCGCAGCGCGGCCCCGACGACAGCAGGCGGAGGTCGTTGCACAGCTTGGAGAGCTTGACCGCGACCCGTTTCAGCACGCCCGAGAACATGACGAAGGCGCCGGTGTCGGGCGTCGCCTCGACCAGGTTCGCGGCCAGCACCACCGGCAGGCCCGAGATCCTCCCCAGCTCGGCCACCGCCAGCTGCGGGTAGCGGGGGTCGGCGTTGATGCCGGTGCCGATGGCGGTCCCGCCCAGGTTGACCTCGAGGAACAGGCGGGACGTCTCCTCCAGCCGGGCGATGTCCTCGCCGGTGGTGACGGCGAAGGCCCCGAGCTCCTGGCCCAGGGTCATCGGCACCGCGTCCTGCAGCTGCGTCCGGCCCATCTTGAGCACGTCCGCGAACTCGCGCTCCTTGTCCTCGAGCACCGCCTGCAGGTGGCGCAGCGACCCCAGCAACCGCTGCAGCTTGAGCACCACCGCCAGGCGGACCGCGGTCGGGTAGGCGTCGTTGGTCGACTGCGACAGGTTGACGTGGTTGTTGGGGTGGCAGGCGGCGTAGTCGCCGCGGGCCCGCCCCAACAGCTCCAGGGCGCGGTTGGCGATCACCTCGTTGGCGTTCATGTTGGTCGAGGTGCCGGCCCCCCCCTGCACCATGTCGACCACGAAGTGGCCGTGCCAGTGGCCGTCGACGATCTCCTGGCAGGCGCGGTCGACGGCCGCCGCCACGTCGTCCGGCAGCAGGCCCAGGGCCCGGTTGGCCCGGGCCGCCGCCTGCTTGACCATGCCCAAGGCGCGGATCAGGTGCGGGAAGTGGGCCAGGCGGATGCCGGTGATGGGGAAGTTCTCCACCGCCCGCAGGGTCTGGACGCCGTACAGGGCGTCGGCCGGCACCTGCCGCTCGCCGAGCAGGTCGTGCTCGGTGCGGGTGGCGCCGGCGCGCAGCACCCCGTCCCAGCCGACCCGCCGGCCGGCCGAGTCCTGCAGCCGCCGCAGCACGACCCGGCCCAGGCCGGTCAGCACCTGCCAGGTCGCCTCGGCGCTGGCCGCGAGGCGAGCGCGGACGGCCGCGGCCTCCAGCTCGAGCACCGCCACCGGGCCCGCGGCCCGGGCGCCGGCCGCGTGCACCGACTGCTCGACCAGGGCCGCCTCGGCGACCACGTCGCCCGGCCCCAGCACCAGCACCGGCCCCGCCTCGGGGCGTCGCTCGAGGGTCACCTCGAGGGAGCCCTCGACCACCACGAACAGCGCGTCGCGCGGCTCGCCGGGGCGAAACAGCCAGGCGCCGGCCTCGAGCCGCCGCGGCCGGGTCACGGGCGCGAGCAGCTCCAGCACCGTCTCGTCGAGCTCGGCAAACAGCTCGCAGCGGGCGAGGTCGCGAGTCGTCCCGCCCATCGCTCACTCCTCCACCAGGCGGTCGACCTTGGCGGCGCAGATGAAGTCGTTCTCGGACAGACCGCCGATCGAGTGGGTGCGGTAGCGCACGGTCACGGTGCGGTAGCCCACCACCATCTCCGGGTGGTGGTCCTCGCGGTGCGAGACCCAGGCCACCGCGTTGACCAGGGCCATCGCCTGGTAGTGGTCGGCCAGCTCGAAGGTCCGGCACAGCTGCCCGCCCTCGACCGCCCACCCCTCGGCGTGGTGGAGGAGGTGCTCGAGGTCGTGGCCGGACAGCGGCGGCGTCCCGGATGCGACCGGCGTGCAGGTGCGCATGGCCATCTCGTTGTCGCACATCGTTCCGCGCTCCTTCCCCGGGCCCGGCGGCCCGGGATTCGACGGCCCGACCATAGACGGCGCGGCGCACGCTCGTCAACGCCCTCTCCGCCCGGGCCTCACCCCACGCTCGTACCCGGCCCTTCCCCGACGGCCCCCCCCGGATCTCGACCTCCCGGTCGGCGCTCCACCGCCAGAGCCTGCTCGGCGACGCCTGAGCCACGCCGCCCCGGCCGGCGACCTGCTGGCTCTGACCCGAGCCGGCCGCCTGCTGGCCGAGAGCGCGGTGGTGGGCGCGGCGCCGGCGGCGTGACGGTCGCCCGCGGGGCTCGCGCCGCGGCCCGCCGGCGGCGGCGTTACAATGAGGCTCCTGGAGGGAACGACCGTGCAGGTGATCGAAGCCAAGCTCGACGCCCAGGGACTGCGGTTCGCGCTCATCGTCAGCCGCTTCAACGAGGCGCTCACGTCCCGCCTGGAACGCGGCGCCGTCGACTGTCTGCTGCGCCACGGGGCCGACGAGGAGCGGATCACCATCTGCCGCGTCCCCGGCGCGTGGGAGCTGCCGCTGCTGGCCAGCCGGCTGGCCACGAGCGGCGCCTTCGACGCCGTCGTCGCGCTCGGCGTGCTGGTCCGCGGCGGCACCCCCCACTTCGACCTGATCGCCGCCGAGGTCGCCAAGGGCCTGGCGGGGGTCGCCATCGGCAGCGGCGTGCCGGTGACCTTCGGCGTCGTCACCGCCGACACCCTCGAGCAGGCCGTCGAGCGCTCCGGCACCAAGCTCGGCAACAAGGGCTGGGACGCGGCCCTGGCCGCGGTCGAGATGGCCCGGCTGTACCAGGCCCTGGCCGGGGGCGCCTGATGGGGATGAGGCGCCAGGCCCGCGAGCTCGCGCTGCAGCTGCTCTACCAGTTCGAGCTGACGCGCATGAGCCCGGACGAGATGCAGCCTCACTTCGAGGGCTGGGGCGCGGCGCCGGAGGCGGTCCGCGCCTTCGCCGACGAGCTGCTGCGGGGCACCCTGTCCCACCTCGAGGACATCGACCGCGAGCTGGAGCGGCAGAGCGAGCACTTCCGCCTCCGCCGGCTCGCCGCCGTCGACCGCAACATCCTGCGCATGGCGTTCTACGAGCTGCTCTACCACCCCGAGACCCCGCGCGCGGTGGTCATGGACGAGGCGATCGAGATCGCCAAGAAGTTCGGCTCCGAGGACTCCGCCCGCTTCGTCAACGGCGTGCTGGACGGCTTCGTCCGTCGGGTCATCGTGCCGACATGAGCGCGGCGACGGGCTCACCGGCACCGGCGCGAGCCCGCCCGAGCCGCCTGCTCGAGCGGCTCGTCCTCGCCGCGGCCCTGGCCGGGGCGACGGTTCCCGGCCACGCCCAGGAAGGGGTCTACCGCGCCGCGGGCCCCCAGCTGCCGGTGGCGCTCGCCAGCAACGGGCACACCCAGGAGGTGTCGCCCCAGGGCGACGGCACCCTGATCGTGCGGGTGGCCGTGTCGTGGCGACCGATCGGCTCGCGCGGGCCGGCCGAGGATGGCGGCAGCGCCGCCCGGGCGCTGGTGCCAACCGGCTTCTCGGTGCCGCCGGCGCTCGCCCGGCGGCTCGAGCCGCAGCAGGAGGCGTGGGAGGCCGCGACCGAGGTGCTGGAGTGGGTGGCGCACAGCCTGCGCCTCGACGGGGACGACCGCGCGCCCCAGGACGCCGCCTCGGTCCTCGCCCGCCGGCGCGGCCG
>CAYTJW010000394.1:0-5418 GCA_964438135.1 uncultured Thermoanaerobaculia bacterium | reverse complement strand
CGCAGAAAACCGCGCCCCACAGCCGAATTCACGCGGTTCCTCGTAGCCGGCGACAACGAACCCTCTGCTCCGACGCCCTCCGGGCACGGTCTGCGTTCCGCTTGACCGCCTCCCAGAAACCGAGGAGGGGATCTAAGTCCGGCTGAAGAGCACTGGCCAGTTCCCCTTCCTCATAGCTTCGCCGGAGCTCTGAGACCCAATCGCGCCCTACTACAGCAATGAGGGAAGAAGCGTACATCAAGTACGCGTGCAGCTGGTTCTTCCAGTCCGTCCACTCCTGGAACCCGATGGGCTGACTCGCACCCTCGATCCACACCGCACTCCGCTCCAACTGCATCCTGATGACGTCCCCGACAGCTCTCGCGACGTGCATGAAGCTCGGGACGCCCGTCAAGGTGGGCCTGTTCGTGCCGCGCTCCAGGCGGCTCAGATGGCGCTCAATGAAATCGCAGGCAGCCTCGTGGAGAGCCTCGTAGTACTGTCGATCCCTGATGGCCAGACTCCGTACGAGGTCCGTCAGAGGACCGTCCTTCGGGGGACGTACCACCGGGCCGAGCGACCTCGGGCCCGTCCGCAGCGAAATGTCGCAGAGGTTCAGGAACCGCAGCAAGGCATCAACATCCCCAGACCTCAGAAGGTCCCTCAGGACCGTCACAAAGCCCTCAGGGCTTCTTTCCGCCGAGCGGAGGCGTCGGTCCCTGATCGTTGGGACAGCCACGGGGTCGATCACGAAAACGCGGTTGCTCGACTTGGGTGGCGCCCCTGGTCGCGACGAGACAACACACACAGAAGCAACACCTAGACGAAGCCGTGGCAGAACCTCAGGGGGAATCAACGCCACCCACCGGGTTGGTGCCTTCTCGGCCTCGATCCCTACCATGCCGCGTTGGAGGAGCTTCAAGGTGTGTCGACTCCCATCGCGACAGAGGGCCTCCACAGTCACCTCGCCGAGTGCTCCGAGCCCACGCACCACGCATTCCAATTCGCCATCTTCGAGCCGAGCTTCTTCCAGCCAGAACGACGGCTCGTGCGGAGCTGGTGGGGGCGGACTGGTTGTCGAGCGCAGGTCACTCACCTGCACTAGGCGATCCGCGGATCCAGAAGGGTCGAAGAGCGCCGTCAGCTGCGCCTCACTTACTCCGGCGAGTCGCTGAACGATGGCGATTTCAACGTTACCCGAGTCGGCCGTGGAGAGCAGACCACGGTGGGTGAAGTTTGGACTGCCGTAGATCAGAGTCGTGGCGTCGCGTTGCTCGAACGCCAGGGCCTTCGCGTGCAGGTTCTGGTGGTGTCCTTCGTCCTCGTACTCGCAAAGGAAGAGCTTCGTCTTCCCCTCCTTGACGGAGCGATGACGCAACCACGCCGGGGTCATCGTAGTGGTGTCGTTCTGGGTGAAGATCAGCACTTCGTCCGGGCTGAACTGATCCAGAAGGAGGTCCAACAAGCCGGGATCCTGGTCGAAGAACCTGGAAACGACTCGTATCCGTCGAACCTCGCCACCCATGTCTCGTGATGCCTGGTCAAGGATGCTCTCGTCCAGGTTGCTCACCAGGCGAAGACCTTCCAACGCCCTGCTTTCGCCATCTCTCTGGAGGAGCCAAGGGGTCTCCTCTACGACTTCCTCGACCTGGGAACCAAAAGCCTCGCAGCCCCACCGCGCCCCCGCACCTGACAAGAAGGCGAGAGCGTCGCCGAACAGGTCCTTGTAACCCTCTTCCTTGTCCACCTCGAAGCGAAAGCACCCGACGAGCTCCGCGTTCGAGGTCATGCCAGGCCGAGTGAGATTGGAACTCCCCACGACCAGGAGGCCTTGCTCCGGGCTGGTGAGGAACAACAGCTTGGGATGGAACACACCCGGGACCCCAACGGGCTGGAGAACGTATCGACGATTGGCGTATGCGGGGCGGTCGTCTGGACGGCGATCCAACAACTCGTCGTAGCTGCGACGATCGAGCATTATGCCGATGTTGTCGTTGGCCTCGAACGCTCTGAGATCGTCGAGGCAGAAGGTCTCGAAGAACCGAGCATCGAACTGGAAAGTCGCAAGCAGGGCGTTGTCGAACTTCCTCTCGTTGAGAAGGTCCATGAGGTCGAGTCTGGTCTGAGCTCGACGGGTCATGGGGTGGCCTCCAAGGCGACACGCAGGACCATGCGTCCTTCCTTGGTCAGGCTCAGGGCGTCCTCCTCGGACCTCTCCAGCAAACCGAGGTCAAGGAGGACGGTGGTCGCCGCGTATCTCCGGGAGTTTCTTCGGTAGGCTGAGTAGTCCTGTTCCCAGACGACTCGCCCTTCTGCCCAGGTCAGCCATCGGGCCTCCAGCCGCTGTTTCTCAAACATCACCCGCTCATGCTGATCAAGGACGAAAGTGGTCACGAGACGCTTCAGCGCTTCCCGCCAGGACAGGGCCGAGGCTGTCCATTGATCAAGTGCCGGCAACACGCTGCCGATCCACAGCTCTCGACCGGCCCGGTGTGCGAGGTCGAGGACATCGGCGGCGGCCAGAACCCCACGCCACCTCCCATAGACAAGAGCCAGAATGCCGCAGGCAACCGCGGCGATCGCGCCCGGGGAGTCCACTTCAGTTTCGCAGAGGCTCTCCTCGTTGAGCCCGCCGCGCCACGGGAAGCGCCCCATGAAGGCCGTCGCCTCACTCTCGCTGATGCCCTTCAACCCGAGACCATCCAGGAAGCGGGCGGGGGACCGGCTCGCGCCTGCCACGAGATCGTCGAGAGCCATCGCGAAGTCGCGCCCGGCGAGCTGGTCAAGAACCTCCTCGGTGGTCAAGCCGCGGGACTCGTTTCCTATGGCACGCAAGACCGCGACCAACAGGAACTCCAGGCCGCAGGTGAGGTACTGGTGGATGCAGAAGAGCCGCCACTCCGCCTGGGTCTGCACAAGTTGGGCCGGGGCTTTCAGTGGGAGAGCCGCGTCGTTGCCCCGGACAAGTACGTCGAAATAGCACGGACCGTACTCAAGCGAGAGGTAGAACCGGGCGAAATCAGGCGTCCATCCCGCGCTCTCGTACGCATCGACCAAGAAGAGCAGGTGCTCTAGGCTCCGCCGGCGCCTCAAATCCAGCGGCCGGCCGTGCAGCACCGGGTCGTTTGCGAAGAAGAGGTCCATCAGAACGGCTCTCTCACGGGTCGCCGCAGCCTCAGGAAGTGAGTCGATCGAAAACGCCTCGCTGGAGTCTTCGACCACCTCCCACGGGACGGTGCGCTTCCTGTACCACTCGCCCTTGATGTACGGAGCGCCCCGGACGGAGCCATGGAAGCTCTCAGCGAGCTCCTGCGCGAGCTCTCCCGAGATCAGCTCCACCCCCCTCTCGTCCCGTCGTGTCATCCCAAGGCTATACAGGCAGCCGCCGTAGTACTGGCCGTAGCCGCCAAGTGGGTTCGACGGCAGAACCTGGACCTGGGTATCGACCTCTCCCGCGCTCTCCCCGCTGGTCGCCCTCCCTCTCATTCGCCGCACGCCCACCGGGCCCGAGTCAGGGGAATCCACCAGCGTCGCCAACGTGGCAAGCGCCTCTCGGCGTTGGAACGCTGCCCGGAAGTCCTCAAGCGTGGCTGGTCGTTCCCGCTGCTCGATGTGCCAGAGAATCCAGGTATAGAGGCTGTAGTAGCGAGCTCGGTCTGTCTGGGTGGTTATTCCGTGCAGGAGGTCGTCCGTGATCAAGCTGGTAACTCGTGAGAGGCCGAGTGGGTCTCTGCCCCCGCCCTCCAATTGGGTCCGCCTCGTCCATCGGGGAAGATTGAGCTCAGTGGCCGGGGTCTTCCTTGCGCGTGCCATGCCGACAGCATAGCGATTCCATGCCGATCTCGTGCAGAAAGGCCGAGGTGCCTTCGGCGAAACCCCATCACCACACAGCGAAGGTACGATCGTCCTCCTCACCGTCCTCATCCTCTTCGTCCGAAGGAGCATCAAGACTCAGCTCGTCCCAGTTCATCCCCTGCAGATTCAGAGGATCAAGCCCGCCGACATACCCCCGCGCCCATTCGAGCCATGCAGCCTGGGGTTGGTGCTCCGAGCGACCGGCCGCGGTGATGACGGCCTCGGCGGCAGCAAGGAACGCACCGAGTTCCTGACTCCGCGCCCATCTCGTCGCTAGGCCTTCAAGATGGTTGCGCCGGCGCCGCTCCTCCTCCGCTCGCCTGGCCTCCTCCTCTCGTCTCCGTCTCTCCTCCTCCTCCCGCCGACAGCACTCGTCGTCTTCGACCTTCTTCAGACGCAGGCGCTCCGCCTCCGCCAGGAACTTGCAGACGAACAAGTTCAGACGGCGCTCAAGCGGCAGAGTCCGGCCATCAGAGACCCCCGGCCCGAGCGAGCCGAAGTTGGGGAGGTGGCCCGCTCGCAGCCAGAGCTTCCCGGTGCCCCGAGGGTAGCTGACCCACCGATGGGCTGGCTCCCATGGCGGCCGATCCGAACCCGTCGCGACCTTGCGCGTCGCGGTCTTTGCCATCTCTCGGAGGCTGATCGGCACCTGCACCTGGCCAATGCCAACGGTCGTTTGGAGCATGCGCCGCCGCGACCCCCACTCCTGGTTCCTACTCGTCGCGCCCACCTCCCAACCGAGCGCTTCGATTTGCTTGAGCAGAGCGTCCATGATGCGAAGGGCCCTGTCGAGCTGTGCTTTCGATACCTGAACCGCCAGGATGTTCCCTTCCGGCATCAGAACCTGGTTGCTCCGTCCCCTAGTGCTGCGGTAAGCCGCACGGGTGGCTCGCACAAGTGGATGTGCGCGACGAAGCCGATCGGAGACCGGAATGGGATCCGCAACCAGTTCGAGGAACGGAGGCGGTTGCGGTAGCTCACCACCGCATTCTCCGCAAGCCGGGGCTTGCTTCAGCAAGATTGCGTCTTCCTGGTCTGCCCTCAAGGCCGGGAGGGAGGCCTTGGACGCTGCCCGTCCGGCCCGCAACCGTGCCCAGTAGCCAGCCGGCGGCCGCGGGACGCCCGTCCTTCGGCACCACTTGGCGACGGCGACATCCGACACGCCGAATCGTCTCGCGACATGGGTCCCTGGCTCAGACCACACAAGGTCATAGAGCGCTTCGCGAGTGAGTGTGTGCACAGGGGTCTCCTCTCCCGAGCTCGCCCTGACTAGCCACCATCATCGCCCCGCTCGACCCGAGGGAGGACCTCCGGTTGGCAGCGTCGGAGGGGCGAATCTTGTCGAGACTCATCTCATTTGGTGCGCCCCATTTGTGCCCGTCGCGCCCCGGAGAACTCAGCGCAACTCAACACCACTCACCCAAATGCGACGACCAGAAAGCACCTCAATGGATCGCACTCTGGCTTCACACCTTACGCCGCGCAGACCTCGGCGCATCTCAACAGCCCTCCAAAGATGAGATTTGCTCGAATCGCACTCTAGAGGTCGAGGGTTCGATCCCCTTCGGCTCCACCAACAAACCA
>CAYTJW010000393.1:0-5420 GCA_964438135.1 uncultured Thermoanaerobaculia bacterium | reverse complement strand
GTCGGGCGGCCCGCGGCGCGTCGCTCGCGTCGCCGACCGCGCCGCCCGCCCCAGCATACCCCGGCGGGCCGGGGCGCAAGCGTCGCCCGGCACCGTAGTTTTGCGAGTCTCAGCGGTGGCGGGCGTCCGTGATAGAGTCGTGTCTCGCCGCAGCGTGAGGTGGGACGGCCGCACTGGAGGTAGAGCATGACCCGGAACGGAGAGGCCCCGGCGTTCGTCGACTGCACCGAGCAGGGGCGCCTGAACGAGGCCCGTGAGCAGGGGGTGCCGTGGAAGAAGTGGGGCCCCTACCTGTCCGAGCGGCAGTGGGGCACGGTGCGGGAGGACTACAGCCCGGGCGGCGACGCCTGGGACTACTTCTCGCACGACCAGGCGCGGTCGCGGGCGTACCGGTGGGGCGAGGACGGGCTGGCCGGGATCTCGGACGACCAGCAGCGCCTGTGCTTCGCGATCGCCCTCTGGAACGGGCGCGACCCGATCCTCAAGGAGCGCCTGTTCGGGCTCACCAACAGCGAGGGCAACCACGGCGAGGACGTCAAGGAGTACTACTTCTACCTCGACTCCACGCCGACCCACTCCTACATGAAGTACCTCTACAAGTACCCGCAGCGGGAGTACCCGTACCGCGACCTGGTCGAGACCAACCGGGCGCGGTCCAAGGCCGAGCTCGAGTACGAGCTGCTCGACACCGGCGTGTTCGCGGACGACCGCTACTTCGACGTCTTCGTCGAGGTCGCCAAGGAGGGGCCGGAGGACCTCCTGGTCCGGGTGACGGTGGAGAACCGGGGGCCCGAGGCGGCCCGGCTCCACCTCCTGCCCACCCTCTGGTTCCGCAACACCTGGTCGTGGGGCGGCGCGGCCTCGAGGCCCGGGCTGCGCGAGGCCGGCGGCAGGGTCGTCGCCTCCCACCCCGAGCTGGGCGAGCTCACCCTGAGCTGCGACGGCGCGCCTGAGCTGCTGTTCACCGAGAACGAGAGCAACGCCCAGCGCCTCTGGGGCCAGCCGAACCCCTCCCCGTTCGTCAAGGACGCGTTCCACCGCTACGTCATCCAGGGCGAGCGCGAGGCGGTGAACCCGGGCCGGACCGGGACCAAGGCGGCCGCGCACTACCTGCTCGAGGTGCCGGCGGGCGGCAGCCGGACCGTGCGCCTGCGCCTCGCGGCCGACCCGCCGGCCGAGCCGTTCGGCCCCGCCTTCGACGCCACCGTGGCGGCCCGGCTGGCCGACTGCGACGAGTTCTACCAGCGGATCGCGCCGCGGTCGCTCTCCGAGGACGAGCGGCGGGTCCACCGCCAGGCGCTGGCCGGGATGCTGTGGTCGAAGCAGTACTACTTCTTCGACCTCGACACCTGGCTCAAGGAGCACGAGGCGCACCCGCTGGTCGGGCCGCAGACGCGGCAGGTGCGCAACGCCGAGTGGTTCCACATGCTCAACGGCGACGTCATCTCCATGCCCGACAAGTGGGAGTACCCGTGGTACGCCGCCTGGGACCTGGCCTTCCACACCCTGGCCCTGTCCCTGGTCGACTTCGACTTCGCCAAGCAGCAGCTGCTGTTGATGTTGAGGAGCCTCTATGCCCACCCCAACGGCCAGATCCCGGCCTACGAGTGGAACTTCTCGGACGTCAACCCGCCGGTCCACGCCTGGGCGACCCTGTTCCTGTTCAAGATCGAGCGCAACCTCGGCCGCGAGGACCGCACCTTCCTGGAGCGCTCCTTCCAGGGCCTGATGCTCAACTTCAACTGGTGGGTCAACCGCAAGGACCCGCAGGGGCGCAACGTCTTCGCCGGCGGCTTCCTCGGCCTCGACAACATCGGCGTCTTCGACCGCTCGGCGCCGCTGCCGACCGGCGGCCACCTGGAGCAGGCCGACGGCACCGCCTGGATGGCGTTCTACAGCCAGTGCATGCTGGAGATGGCGCTGATCCTGGCCGACGACGATCCCCACTACGAGGACGTCGCCTTCAAGTTCTTCCAGCACTTCATGTGGATCGCCTACGCCATGGACCGCATCGGCGACCACCACGACGAGATGTGGGACGAGCAGGACGGGTTCTTCTACGACGTCCTCCGCCTGCCCGACGGCTCCGCCACCCGCCTCGCGGTCCGCTCCATGGTCGGGCTGCTGCCGCTGTGCGCGTCGACGGTGTTCGAGCCGGAGTACGTCACCGACCACCCGCGGTTCATGGAGCTGCTCAAGCTGTTCCGCGAGCGCCACCCCGAGGTGGCGGCCCAGGTCGCGCCCACGGAGGGGGGCTTCGTCGGCTACCGCGGCCGGCGGCTGCTGTCCACCGTGACGCGACGGCAGCTCGAGCGCATCCTGGGCTACCTGCTGGACGAGAACGAGTTCCTCGGCCCGCATGGCATCCGCTCGCTGTCCAGGTACCACCTCGAGCACCCGTTCGTGTTCTGGGTCGGCGGCCAGGAGCTGCGCGTCTCCTACCTGCCGGCCGACTCGGACACCGGCATGTTCGGCGGCAACTCGAACTGGCGGGGCCCGGTGTGGATGCCGGTCAACGCGCTGCTGGTCCGCGGGCTGCTCAACCTGTACGAGTTCTACGGCGACGACCTGACGGTGGAGTGCCCGACCGGGTCCGGCAACCGCATGAACCTGTTCGAGGTGGCGCGCGAGATCGCCCGCCGCCTGGCCGCCACCTTCCTGCGCGGCGCAGACGGCCGCCGCCCGGTCAACGGCGGCAGCGCGAAGTTCCAGGACGACCCCCACTGGCGCGACCTGATCCTGTTCTACGAGTACTTTCACGGCGACAACGGCGCCGGCGTCGGCGCCAGCCACCAGACCGGCTGGACCGGCACCGTCGCCGTGCTCCTCGACCTGTTCGGGCGCCTCACCGCCGAGGACTACCTCAAGACGCCCAAGGAGCGGCTCGAGGCCCGCCTGGTGCGGGAGCAGGTCGGCGGGGCGTGAGCCATGGCGGCGCCCCGGTACCCCGCGCTGTTCCAGGTCAACACCCGGGTCCGCCTCGCCGAGCTCGAGTCGAGCCTCGGCCGGCCGGCGACGCTGGACGACGTGCCGGACGCGGAGCTGGACCAGCTCGCCCGTGACGGCTTCGACCTGGTGTGGTTCCTCGGCGTCTGGCAGACCGGGGAGGCCGCCCGCCGGGTGTCGGCGAGCAACCCGGAGTGGCTCGCCGAGTACCGCCGCGTGCTGCCCGACTTCCGCGAGGCGGACGTCTGCGGCTCCTGCTTCGCGGTGCGCGACTACCGGGTCCACTCGGACTTCGGCGGCGACCAGGCGCTGGCGCGGCTGCGCGAGCGGCTCCGGGCGCGGGGGCTCGGGCTGATCCTCGACTTCGTCCCCAACCACGTCGCGCCCGACCACCCCTGGGCCGCGGAGCACCCGGAGTGGCTCGTCGCCGGCAGCGAGGAGCTGCTGGCAGCGCAGCCGCAGAACTACTGCCGGGTGGGGGAGCGGGTGCTGGCCTACGGCCGCGACCCGTACTTCGCCGGCTGGCCCGACACCCTGCAGCTCGACTACGGCAGACCTGAGCTGCAGGACGCCCTGCGTGCCGAGCTCCTCCGCATCGCCGGCCAGTGCGACGGCGTCCGCTGCGACATGGCGATGCTGGTCCTGCCGGAGGTGTTCGAGCGGACCTGGGGCATCGCCGCGGCGCCGTTCTGGCCCCGCGCCACCGCCGCCGTCAAGCGGCTCCGGCCCGGCTTCCTGTTCCTGGCCGAGGTCTACTGGGACCTCGAGTGGACCTTGCAGCAGCAGGGCTTCGACTACACCTACGACAAGCGGCTGTACGACCGGCTCGAGCACCGCGCCGCCCGCGCCGCCCGCGAGCACCTCGAGGCCGGCCTCGACTTCCAGGACCGGCTGGCCCGCTTCCTGGAGAACCACGACGAGCCGCGCGCCGCCGCCACCTTCCCGTGGGAGGTGCACCGGGCCGCGGCGGTCGTCACCTTCCTCACCCCGGGCCTGAGGTTCGTCCACCAGGGGCAGCGCGAGGGCAAGACGGTGCGCATCCCGGTCCACCTCGGCCGCGGGCCGGACGAGCCCGCCCGTGCCGAGGTCGCGGCGTTCTACGCCGAGCTCCTCGGCTGCCTGCGCGACCCCGCCTTCCGCGACGGCGAGTGGCGCCTGGCCGGGGCCCGCCCGGCCTGGGACGGCAACTGGACGCACGACGTCTTCGTCGCCTTCTCCTGGAGCGGGCCGGGGGAGCGCCGCCGCCTGGTGGTGGTGAACTACGCCGACCACGCGAGCCAGTGCTACCTGGCGCTGCCGTGGCCGGACCTCGGCGGCCGGACGTGGCGCCTGCGCGACCAGCTCGGCCCGGCCGTCTACGAACGAAACGGCGACGACCTCGCCCGAACGGGCCTCTACCTCGACCTGCCGGCGTGGGGTTACCACGTGTTCGCGGTCGAGGCAACGTGAGAGGGGGCTTTGGCATGTCAGAACGGACCATCCGTACGTTGAGCCGGCTCGTCCTCGTGGGACTCGTGGCGCTGGCCGCTCACGCCGCGGTGGCGCAGGAGGCCGCGCCCGCAGCCGCCGCGGCGAAGCCGTTCAAGGAGGAGGAGCTCGCCGCCCTGCTGGCGCCGGTCGCCCTCTACCCCGACCAGGTCCTGGCCCAGATCCTGATGGCCTCGACCTACCCGCTCGAGGTGGTGCAGGCCAACCGCTGGGTGCAGCAGAACGCGAGCCTGAAGGGGGAGGCGCTGGCCACGGCGGCGCAGCAGCAGCCGTGGGAGGACAGCGTCAAGGGCCTGACCGCGTTCCCCGATGTCCTCAAGATGATGGACGAGAAGCTCGACTGGACCCAGCAGCTCGGCGACGCCTTCCTCGCCCAGCAGCCGGAGGTCATGGCCATGGTCCAGACCCTGCGGGCGAAGGCGCAGGAGGCGGGCAACCTGAAGAGCGACGAGCACCAGACGGTGACGGTCGAGCCCGCCCCGGCCGCGACCGCGACCGCGACCACGACGACCACGGTCACGCCCTCGACCACCACCATCATCATCCAGCCGGCCGACCCCGAGGTCATCTACGTCCCGACCTACAGCCCGACCGTGGTCTACGGCTCGTGGTGGTACCCGGCCTACCCGCCGTACTACTTCCCGCCGCCGTACCCGTACGCGCCGGGCGCGGCCTTCGCCTGGGGCGTCGGCGTCGGCATCAGCATCGGCGTCTGGCACGAGGTGTGGGACCACCACTGCGACTGGCACGGCGGCAGCATCAACATCGACCGCGACACCACCATCAATCGCGGTGACGTCAACATCGGCTCGGGCAACGTCAACGTCGACCGCGGCAACCGGGGGGATCGGGCGCAGGGCGCCTCGGCCACCAACCGGTCCGGCCAGAGCTGGTCGCACAACCCGGAGCACCGCAAGGGGGCCTCCTACCGGGACACCGCCACCGCGCAGCGGTACGGCGGCGCCGGGGGGGGCACGCGGGCCTCG
>CAYTJW010000392.1:0-5432 GCA_964438135.1 uncultured Thermoanaerobaculia bacterium | reverse complement strand
GACGGCGACCACCGCCGCGTCGGCCGCCACGGCCGCTGCCGCCAGGGCCAGGAGCGGGGCCAGGAGCCGCCGCCACGGCCGGGCGCGCCGCGGCGCGCGGGGTGGAGTCTGCACGGGGCGCGGGTCCGGCCTACTCGGCCGCGAAGCGCATCAGCTCGACCGGCAGGTTGTCGCCGGTGACCCGGAAGATGGCGTTGACCGTGCCGAGGCTGACGCCGCTGCCTGCCACCGTGGTGATGGTCGGGACGAAGGCGCCGCTGGTGAAGGGCACGCGGTGGCCGTGGAAGCCGAGGCCGGGGTCGACCCCGCCGGCGGTGAGGGCGACGCCGTCGCAGGTGGTGTTGAGCCCCGCGTTGCCGGCGCAGGGGTCGTAGTCGGTGTTGCGCAGGCCGGCCAGGAAGGCGCCGGTGTGGCCGGCGATCGCGGTCGCCAGGTTCACCACCTGGGTGCCGGCGGTGACGTTGCCACCGCCCCCGAACGGGATGTACGGCAGGCCTGTCAGCAGCTGGCGGCGGAGGACGACGAAAGACGCCGGGTTCTGGTCCCAGACCGTCAGCACCATCTCGCCGGTGCCGCCGTTGCCGTAGTTGCCGGCGATGCGGAAGCTGACGGCGTCGACGTTGTGCGGGTCGAGGACGCCGGTCGTGAACAGGTTGCCGACCGTGCCGCCGTCGGTCGCGTCGCGGTTGAAGGGGACGTTCGAGTCGTAGGTCAGGGTCCCCACCACCCGCGGCGCCGGCCCGGTCGAGGGGACCGTGGTGACGGAGACGACCGGCACCCCGCTGGAGCCGGCCCCGCTCCGCTGCTCGGCCACCGACTGGGACGGCAGGACGACGACGACGACCAGGACCAACACCAGGGCACCGAGGATCTGAGGCAGACGTGAACGCATGGCAACCCCCCGCTCTGCGCGCAGCGCCGCACCCATTTGACCCCGGCCCGGGACCGCTGTCAAGGCGACGGCGCTGGCCGGGGGCGGCGGCCCGCGGCGGCCCGCGGCGGGCGGCTCGATCGCCGCCCGCTCGAGCGGTCGGCCCTACTCCCCGACCCGACGGCGGAGCTCGGCGATGCGGCCGTTGAGCTGCTCGAGGTCGAGGGCGCGGTAGCGCTCGGGCAGGAAGCGCACGTCGGTGCACTCCTTGACCGCCAGCAGGTCCATCAGCTCGAGGCGCTCGACGTGGGCCGAGGGGCGGAAGCTCGAGATCACCTCGGCCAGGATCTCGGGCAGGGACCGGCGGGCGCCCCCCTCGGGCTGGGTCTCGTGGGCCCGCACCGAGCGGATCAGGATGCCCTCCATCTCGTTGCCGCCGACGTCGAGATCCTCGGGCAGGGCCGGCACCTCCCCGTCCTCGAGCTCCACCCCGGCCTTGCGCGCCATGGCCTTGAACAGCGCCCGCCGGCTCGCCTCGTCCTGGGGCGGGAAGAGGGGGATGTGCACGTCCAGCCGCCCCTGCCGCTTGAGGTCGACCTCGAGCAGGTCCGGCCGGCTGGTGGCGAACACCCAGATGATCTTGCCGCGGTTCGAGGTGTCGCTCATCTCCTTGGCCAGCATGCCGTAGATGCGGCCGGAGAGGCCGGAGTCGCCCGCCCCCGAGTCGCGCTTGCCGGTCATCTGGTCGGCCTCGTCGACGAACACCACCACCTGGCCGAGGGCGTGGAGGATGGCGAACACCCGCTCCAGGTTGGCCTCGGTGGCGCCGACCCACTTGTCGCGGAAGTTCTTCAGCTGCACCACCGGCACGCCGACCTCGCCCGCCCAGCACTCCACCAGGTAGGTCTTGCCGGTGCCGATCCGGCCGCACAACAGGTAGCCCATGGGGATCGCCCGCAGCGTGCCCCGCCGCATCAGCTCGGCGTCCTGGCGCAGCCACGCCTTGGCCTCGACGTGGCCGGCGACGTCGTCCAGGGTCCGGCGCGACTCGACGAACTCGACCCGCCCCGAGGCCTCCTTCTCGATCAGCTCCTTCTTGACCCGGGTGAGGTAACGGCCGGTGATCGGCTCGCCGCCCCGCAGGGCCCTGAGCAGCAGGCCGCGGACGTTGACCAGGGTCAGGCCGGCCAGCTTCTCGCCCAGCTGCTCGGGGCTGGCCTCGACCCGGTCGAGGAGGCGGGGGGTGTCGGCGGCGAGGGCGCGCACGTAGGCCGTGATCTCGGCCGGGGTCGGCAGCTCCACCTCGAGCTCGGCGCTGTACGGGCTGTCGACCAGCACCGGGTGGAGGTCGGTGAGGCTCTCGGTGATGAGCACCGTCGCCACCGGCGCGGCCACCACGGCCGGGTTCGAGGCCCAGTCGAGGAGCACGACCAGGTTCTGCGCCAGCTCGCCGGAGACGTTGATCGGCTCGCCGCGCGGGGCGACGAACTGGGCGTAGTCGACCACCACCGCCACGCTCAGGGGGTCCGGCTGGAGGCTGCCGCCCTCGCCGGCGCGACTCCGCTGGACGCTCCAGCGCAGGAAGCGGTTGACGATCTCGAGGGCGCGGCCGGCGTCGCGCGGCAGCAGGTTGCCGAGCTCGAGCGACCCCAGCTTGTCCGGCCCGAGGTCGGGCAGCTTGGCCCACGACGTGCCCTGGAAGGCGTCGAAGGCCTTGAGGAAGCCGTAGAAGTGCTCGCCGCCGCGGCGGACGCGGATGCCGTGGCCGCGGTCGTAGCAGATCACCACCTTGAACGGCTCCAGCATGACCTCGGTCAGGAACGCGCCGAGCGACGCGAACCGCGGGGCGCCGCCTGCGCCCGGCACCGCCACCAGGTCGGAGACGTTGCCGTGGAGGATGAACTGGCAGGCCGAGTCGGCGGTGTACAGGGCGCGCATCTCCTCGGCCCAGCGCGGCAGGGTGTCGCTCATGGCTCCTCCACCACCCCCGGCACCTCGGGCAGACCCGGGACCCCCGCGGCGAGCAGCGGGTCGCCGCCCAGGGAGCCCAGCAGCTCGGCGTTGTCCTGCATCCAGCGGGTGGTCTCCGACATCGTCGCCGCGACCGCGTCGAGGGTGCCCGACATCGCCTCCGGCCGGCCGGTCAGGGCACCCTGCTCGTGCAGCAGCGCGACCTGCTGCTCGATCCGCTCCAGCTCGGCGTCGACCACCGCCAGGCTCTCCTCGGCCCGGGTCCGGTTGTCGAGCCGCTGGCGCTGGATGACGAGCGTGCCCTGGAGCGAGCGGGCCAGGGCGCTGTCCGCCGGCGCCGCGGCCAGCCGCTCCTCGAGCCGGCCGACCTCGACCGCCAGCGACTCGCGGTCGACGCTCTTCAAGTTGCCGAGGATCGCCTCGCGCGACAGCAGCAGGCGGAGGAAGATGGCCAGGAGCTGGTTCAGGCTCTGGCCGCGGAGGTCGCGGAAGTCGCCCATGCTGTCGATCTGCAGCGCCTCGCCCATGCCCAGGATCAGCCGGCAGGAGTCGACCAGGCGGCGGTAGCGGTCGCGGCTCGCAGGCTCGAGCCGCTCGACCACCGCCTGCAGCCGCTCGGCCCAGGCGCGCTGGCGGGCGAGCAGGCGCTCCCCCTGGACCAGCTTCTGGAAGCGACCGCTGGAGGAGACGAAGACCAGGTAGACCGTCTCGGCGGCGACCCCCAGCAGCCACAGGGGCGGGATGGCGAAGCCCGCCACCCCCACCGCCGCCAGGGCCATGGTGTTGACCGGCATCGGCCCCAGCAGCGGCAGCCGCACCTTGCGGAAGAACGCCTCCCTGAGGTAGTCGAGGTAGGTGAGGGGCTCAGTCGGCACGGCCCACCACCGCCCGCCCCTCAGGCCCCGCCAGCTCCGGCCGGGCCCCGGCCGGCGGCCTCGGCCTCGGTGAAGGCGCGCCCGACCTCGGCCACCACCCGCTTGAACTCGACGCTCTCCTGCACCGTCACCGGGTCGGACTCCCGGGTGGGCGGGATGATGTCGTCGAACACCCGCACCACCCGGCCCGGGTTGGCGGCCATGATCCACACCCGGTCGCCGAGGTAGACCGCCTCGGCGATGGAGTGGGTGATCAGGAACACGGTCGCCTCGACCTCGTGCCAGAGCTCGGTGATCAGGCGCTGCATGTCGTGCCGGGTCGGCTCGTCGAGGGCCGAGAAGGGCTCGTCCATGAGGATGATCTGCGGTTTCAGGACCAGGGAGCGGGCGATCGCCACCCGCTGCTGCTGGCCGCCGGACAGCTGGTGCGGGTACTTGCGCTCGTGCCCGCCGAGGCCCACCCGCCGGATCCAGTCCATGGCCAGGTCGTCCATCGCCCACCGCGACAGGCCCAGCTCGGCCTGGGCCAGCTCGAGGCCGAAGGTGACGTTGCGCAGCACGCTCCGGTTGGGGAACGAGGAGTACTTCTGGAACACCATGCCGCGGTCGCGGCCGGGCCCGGTCACCCGCCGGCCCCGCACCCGCACCTCCCCCTGGGTGGGCGGGTAGACGTCGGCGAAGCCCTGGATGAGGTTGAGGATGGTCGACTTGCCGCAGCCCGAGGGGCCGATGATGGCGACGAACTCGCCGTAGCTCGGCTTGTCCTCGATCGCGAAGCTGACGTCCGCCAGGGCGGTGAACTCGCGCCGCGTGCCGGCGGCGAAGGTCTTGGTGACGTGGTCGAACTCGACCACCGGCGGCTTCTGCGGGGCGTGCGGGGCGGCGCTCATCGCGCCCTCTCGCGGTACGGGAACAGGACCCGGCCGAGCAGTTGCCAGAGCTTGTCGGTGGCGAAGGCGATGACCACGATCGCCAGCAGCACGATGTAGATGTCCTCGCGCGGGCCGCGCCGCTGGGAGACGATGATGATGCCCCCGAGCCCGGCGCCGATGTCCACCATCTCGGCCAGGATGATGTAGCTCCAGCCGATGCCGAAGCCGAGCCGCATGGCCTGGTAGATGTCCGGCCAGGCCACCGCCAGCAGCACCTTGCGCACCGCCGCCCAGGTCCCGGCGCCGAGGGTGTAGGCGGTCTTCAGGTAGACGTCGTCGACCGTGTCGACCGCCTGCACGATCAGGGGCAGGAGGTAGATCAGGAACGCCAGGCCGAGGAAGGCCACCTTCTGCCCCTCGCCGGTGCCGAACAGCGACATCGTCAGGGGCACCAGGGCCGGGATCGGCAGGTAGGCGCCGAACACCGAGATCGGGTTGAACATCGCCTTGACCTTGGTGAACGAGCCCATCAGCAGGCCGAGCGGGAAGGCGATGGCGACGCCGACCGCGAAGCCCTGCACCACCCGCCACAGCGACACCAGGACGTTGCGGGCCAGGGCCCGCTCGAACCACAGCTGCGGGAAGGACCGCACCACCTCGAGCGGGCTCGGCAGGATGGTGGGCGAGATGACCCGCTCCTCGGCCGGGCCGCTGCCGGTCACCAGCCACCAGGCGGCGAGCACGGCGAGGATCGGCAGCACGCCGAGCGGCCACGCCAGATGAGCCGGCACCTCCTCGCGGATGGCGAGGAAGCCCCGGGCAGGCCCCTCCGGGGCCGGTCGG
>CAYTJW010000391.1:0-5436 GCA_964438135.1 uncultured Thermoanaerobaculia bacterium | reverse complement strand
ACCAGCGCTCAGGTCACCAGTTGGCAGCCCTCTCACGAAACTGACGTACGCCCACGACGGACCGACGGCCCGGGCGCCGGATCGGTGGCACAATGCCGCGGCCCGGCGGTCCCCGCCGGCCGCATCCATGGAGGCCCCCGTGAGACCAGCCACCGCCCTCGCCGCCCTCGTTCTGGCCCTCGTCGCGCCCGCGCTCGCCGGCGCCGAGACCCGCCTGCTGCGCGACCCCGACGTCAGCGCCGACGCCGTCGCCTTCGTCCACGCCTCGGACCTGTGGCTGGTCGGCCGCGCCGGCGGCGAGGCCCGCCGCCTCACCACCTCGCCGGGGCTCGAGTCCGAGCCGCACTTCTCGCCCGACGGCACCCGGCTCGCCTTCTCCGCCGAGTACGACGGCAACGTCGACGTCTACGTGGTGCCGGTCGCGGGCGGCGAGCCGCGGCGGCTGACCTGGCACCCGGGCGACGATCTGGTGCGCGGCTTCACTCCGGACGGTGAGCGGGTGGTGTTCGCCTCCGGCCGCAGCTCGGCGCCGATCCCCTACCCCCGCTTCTGGACCGTGCCGCTCGAAGGCGGCGTTCCCGAGCCGCTGCCGGTGCCGCGGGTCTTCCGCGGCGACCTGTCGGCCGACGGCAGCCTCCTCGCCTACCAGATGATCGAGCCCTGGGAGACCGAGTTCCGGGCCTACCGCGGCGGGCAGTGCGGCCCGATCCGCCTCGTCGACCTCGCCTCGCTGGACGAGGAGAAGGCCCCCTGGGAGGGCTCCAACGACACCTCGCCGGTGTGGCTGGGCGAGCGGGTCTACTTCCTGTCCGACCGCGACTGGGCGAGCAACGTCTGGTCCTGGGACCCGGCCACCGGCGCCGTCGCCCAGCTCACCCGCTTCGCCGATTTCGACGCCCGCGACCTCAACGCCGGCGCCGGCGTCCTGGTCTTCGAGCAGGGCGGCTGGCTGCACACCCTCGACCCCGCGACCGGCACCCTCACCCGGCTCGAGGTCGAGGCCCGCGGCGACTTCCCCTGGGCGCGGCCGCACTGGGCCGAGGTCGGCGAGGACCTGGTCAACCCGACGCTGTCGCCGTCCGGCAAGCGGGCCGCCTTCGAGGCGCGGGGCGAGATCCTGACCGTGCCGGCGGAGAAGGGCGACCCCCGCAACCTGAGCCGCGCGCCCGGCTCGGCCGAGCGCTCGCCGGCCTGGTCGGCCGACGGCCAGCGCCTGGCCTGGTTCTCCGACGCGAGCGGCGAGTACCGCCTGGTGATCGCCGACCAGCAGGGCGGGAGCCGGCGCGAGATCGCCCTCGAGGGGCCGACCTTCTTCTCCACCCCGGCCTGGTCCCCGGACGGCCGCTACCTGTCGTTCGGCGACTCGGACCGCAACCTGTGGCTGGTGGAGGTCGAGAGCGGGGCGACGAAGAAGGTCGACACCGAGGGCTTCGCCCACCCCGAGCGCCTGATCGCGCCGTGCTGGTCGCCCGACTCGCGGTGGCTCGCCTACACCCGCCGCCTGCCCAACCAGTTCGCCGCCATCATGCTCTACTCGGTTGCCGCCGGCACCACCACCCAGCTCACCGACGGCCTCTCCGACTGCCGCGACCCGGCCTGGGACGCGGGCGGCAAGTACCTCTACTTCACCGCCTCGACCGACTACGGCCTCAACGTCGGCTGGCTCGACATGACCTCGGTCGGCCGGCCGGTGACGCGGGCCATCTACCTGGTGGTGCTGGCCAGGGGCGTTCCCTCGCCGCTGCTGCCGGAGAGCGACGAGGAGACGGAGGGAGAGGGCGGGGAGAAGGCCGACGGCCAGGACGAGAGCAAGGGTGAGAAGAAACCGGTCGAGGTCCGCGTCGACCTCGACGGCATCGGCCAGCGGGTGGTCGCCCTCGACCTGCCGGCGCGCGACTACCAGGAGCTGGCCGCCGGCGCGGAGGGCACCCTGTTCTTCACCGAGGCGGTGGAGCACCAGGACGGCCTGACCCTGCACCGCTACTCTCTCGAGGAGCGCGAGGACACCGAGCTGATGAGCGGGGTGGAGGCCTTCGCCCTGTCGGCGGACGGCAGCAAGCTGCTCTACGGCACCGCCGACGCGGTGTGGGGCGTGGTCGACGCCGACGCGGAGCCCGAGCCGGGCGACGGCAAGCTGGCCACGGCGGGGCTCGAGGTCCTGGTCGACCCACAGCTCGAGTGGCGGCAGATGTTCCGCGAGGCGATCCGCTTCCAGCGCGACTACTTCTACGTCGACACCGTGCACGGCCTCGACCTCGCCTGGGCCGAGGCCACCTACGGCGAGTGGCTGGCGCACTGCCGCCACCGCTCCGACCTGACCTTCATCCTCGACGTCCTCGGCGGCGAGACCTCGGTCGGCCACTCCTTCACGGGTGGCGGCGACCGGCCCGAGGTCGACGGGGCCAGGGTCGGCCTGCTCGGCGCCGACCTCGAGCGCGACCGCGGCCGCTTCCGCTTCGCCCGCGTCTTCACCGGCGAGAGCTGGAACCCGCGACTGGCCGCGCCGCTGGCCGCGCCGGGCGTCGAGGTCACGGCGGGCGAGTACCTGCTGGCGGTCGACGGCCGCGAGCTGACCGCAGCGGACAACCCCTACCGCCTGCTCGAGCACGCGGCTGGCCGCCAGACCCGCCTGCGGGTCGGCCCCGCGCCGACCCTGGAGGGCTCGCGCGAGGTGACGGTGGTGCCGGTCTCAAGCGAGGGGGACCTGCGCGCCCAGGCCTGGGTCGAGGACAACCGCCGGCTGGTCGACCGCCTGTCCGGCGGCCGCCTCGCCTACGTCTGGCTGCCCGACACCGCCAGCGGCGGCTACGCCGCGTTCAACCGCTACTACTTCGCCCAGCAGGACCGCAAGGGGGTGGTGGTCGACGAGCGCTTCAACCAGGGCGGTCTGGTGGCCGACTACGTCGTCGACCTGCTGTCGCGGGAGCTGCTCGGGTACTTCAACAACCCGGTCGGCGAGCGGCAGCCCTTCACCGTGCCCAACGCCGCCATCTGGGGGCCGAAGGTGATGGTCGTCAACGACGCCGCCGGCTCGGGCGGCGACATGTTGCCCTTCCTGTTCCGCGCCAAGGAGATCGGCCCCATCGTCGGGACCCGCACCTGGGGCGGCCTGGTCGGCATCTGGGACGTGCCGGACCTCCTCGACGGCGGCTTCATCACCGCGCCGCGCGGCGGTTTCTACAACCTCGAAGGCGAGTGGGACGTGGAAAACGAGGGCGTGGCGCCGGACGTCGAGGTCGAGCAGACGCCGAAGCTGGTCGCCGCCGGCTCCGACCCCCAGCTCGAGAAGGCGGTCGCCCTCGCCCTCGAGCGCCTCGCGACCGAAGGCGTCGACCTCAAAGCCCAGCCGCCCGACCCGGTGCGGGTGCGGCGGCCGGGGAGGTGACGGGCGGCCCGCTGC
This sequence comes from uncultured Thermoanaerobaculia bacterium, assembly GCA_964438135.1. GTDB lineage: Bacteria > Acidobacteriota > Thermoanaerobaculia > Thermoanaerobaculales > Sulfomarinibacteraceae > CAYTJW01. The sequence continues at coordinate 2,036 of CAYTJW010000391.1, read as the reverse complement.
CGGCGGCGTCGCCCCGCGCCGGAAATACCGCCGTCCTCGCCAACGCTGAACGGCAGTGGAGGCACCTCATGGCGCGGATCTTCGACGACAACCCCTCGAGCATCGGCAACACCCCCCTGGTCCGTCTGTCGCGCGTCGTCCGCGGGGCCGGCGCGACCGTGGTGGCCAAGGTCGAGGGGCGCAACCCGGCCTACTCGGTCAAGTGCCGCATCGGCGCGGCCATGATCTGGGACGCCGAGCGCCGCGGCATCCTCCGCCCCGGCAGCTCGGACGTCACCGTGGTCGAGCCCACCAGCGGCAACACCGGCATCGCCCTCGCCTTCGTCTGCGCCGCGCGCGGCTACCCGCTCGTGCTGACCATGCCGGAGACGATGTCGGTCGAGCGGCGCAAGATGCTGCTGGCGTTCGGCGCACGCCTCGAGCTGACCGAGGGCGGCAGGGGGATGCGGGGGGCGATCGCCCGGGCCGAGGAGATCGTCGCCCAGGACCCGGCCCGGTTCTTCATGCCGCAGCAGTTCGGCAACCCGGCCAACCCGCAGGTCCACTTCGACACCACCGGCCCCGAGATCTGGCAGGACACCGACGGCGCCGTCGACGTCGTCGTCGCCGGGGTCGGCACCGGCGGCACCATCACCGGCGTCTGCCGCTACCTCGAGCAGGCCCGCGGCCGGCCGGTGTGGTCGGTGGCGGTCGAGCCGGCCGACTCGGCCGTGCTGACCGCGCTCCGCGAAGGCCTGGAGCCGCGGCCCGGCCCGCACCCGATCCAGGGCATCGGCGCCGGCTTCAAGCCCGAGGTGCTCGACCTCGGCCTGGTCGACGAGGTGGCCACCGTGACCGGCGACGAGGCCTTCGAGATGGCCCGCCGGCTGCACCGCGAGGAGGGCATCACCTGCGGCATCTCCTCCGGCGCCGCGGTGGCGGCGGCGGCGCGCATCGCGCGAGCGGAGGAGCACCGCGGCAAGCTCATCGTCGTCGTCCTGCCGGACGCCGGCGAGCGGTACCTGAGCACCGCCCTGTTCGGGTAGGCGAGGACACGCCGCTCGAGGCCGGCGACCTACCCCTGGCGGCGGAAGCCGACCGCGGCCGCCAGCCAGCAGACCGTCAGCAGGGCGAAGGCGAGGATGGCGGGCGCCGTCGACTCGCCGACGCCGGCCAGGACCATCGCCCCGACCTCGTGCGGCGCGGTATCCTCCCCCAGGGAGGTGCAGTGCTGCATGGTCGCGCCGAGGTCGGAGGCGACCCCGGCCAGGGCCGCGAACACCGTCGCCAGGGACAGCGGCCGCAGGACCGCCAGGTTGCGCTCCGTCGGTCTCAGGGCGAAGGCGACCGCGCTCGCCAGCGCCGCGCCCCCGGCCACCAGCACCACCCACATCGCCACCCCACCGGCACGCATGAGCTCGAGCATGACCGTCCTCCTCTCTCCGCCACCAACAACGCGCGGCGGGTCCCGGCGTGACAGGCTCCCCTGCCCCCGACAGCCCTGTCACGCCGGAGCGGGCCGAGCGTTGTGGGGGCGTGGAGCCCGCGTCCGACCTCGTCGCCCGCCTCCTCAGCCGGGAGCCCGGGGCCTTCGACGAGGCCTACGACGCCTACCGGCCGCGCCTGTTCGCCTACCTGCTCCGCTCGACCGGCCGCCGCGAGGTGGCCGAGGACCTGCTGCAGGAGACCTGGCTGCGCCTCGCCGCCCACTCGGACCGGCTGCGGCCCGACACCTGCCTGCCGGCGTGGCTGTTCACCGTCGCCCGCAACCTCGCCTTGAGCCACCAGCGCGCGCGCGGCCGCGACGCCGGCCGCACCGGCGAGCTCGGCGCGCTGGCGCTGAGCGCGGACGACGACGCGTCCCCGTACGAGGAGGCCGTCGCCAGCGAGCTCCAGCGCCGCGTCGCGGTCGGCCTCGCCCGGCTGCCCGAGACGGACCGCGACACCCTGCTGCTGGTGGCGGTGGCGGGCCTCGAGCCCACGCAAGCGGCGGCCGCGTGCGGGGTGAAGCCGGAGGCGATGCGCGTGGCGGTGATGCAGGGCTACGCCACCGCCAC
>CAYTJW010000390.1:0-5447 GCA_964438135.1 uncultured Thermoanaerobaculia bacterium | reverse complement strand
AGGTGGGCCGCCCCGCCCAGGGTCAAGGCCCAGCTCTCGTCGCCGAGGGACAGCTCGAGCCGCCGCTCGGCGCCGGCCTCCTCCTGGCGGCCGAGCACCTCGGCCAGGGCGAGCAGGGCGGCGGAGCTCGAGTTGGTCGAGCCCCAGCCGTCGCCGCGGCCCAGGGTCACGAGGCCGTCGACGAGGACCGGCAGGCGGCCGGCGTCGGCGTCGACCCGGGCCACGGCGCGGGTGACCTCGGCCACGGTCCGGGTCTCGGACGGCAGGACCAGGCCGTTGCGGCCGTCGAACCCCTCCTGCAGGCCGCCGTAGACCTCGCGCCCCTCGCGCAGGCGGACGACCACCCCGCGCCACAGCTCCTGCCGCAGCGCCTCCATGGTCTGCGGCTCGCGCTGGCCGGAGCGGGCGAAGGCGTACAGCACCCGGGCCGTGGACTCGAGGTCGAGGTACTGCACCTTGCGCGCCAGCTCGGCGGCGTAGGCCGGGTTGAAGCGCCCGGCGTGGGCCAGCGCCGCCAGGGCCGCGCTCCGCTCGGCGAACGACTCGCCGTCGATGAAGCGGCTGTAGTCCGAGCGCAGGCCGCGCTCGAGCGAGGCCAGCAGGCGGTCGAGCAGGGCCGGGTCGACCTGGTAGCCGGCCTCGCGCGCCTCGACCAGGAACTCGACCGTCCACGAGGTCAGCAGCAGGCTGCCGTCGGTCCCCGGCCAGTAGGCGACCAGGTCGCCCCAGTCGACCGTCGCCGGCAGCAGCTCGAGCAGGTCGTCGACGGTGCGCTGGACGAAGCGGTCGCCGCCGGTCGCCGCCAGCAGGTCGCGGAAGCGGGCCAGGGCCAGCACCGCCCGGGCCCGGCTGAGGCGCTGCTCGGTGCAGCCGTAGGGGTACTCGAGGAGCAGGTCGAGGCCGGCCGCCATGCGCAGCAGGGCCGGCTCGTCGCTGGCCAGGAGGAGACGCCGCAGGCTGCCGGGGCGGTAGGCCTCGGTGACGGCCGGCAGCTCGAGCCCGGCCCCGGGCTGGAGGTCCTCCAAAGTGCGGCGGGTGACCCGGCGGCGGTCGTCGACGATCGGCAAGCGGGCCTCGAACGCGTCGCGGGCGCCGTCCGAGGTGCGCTCGACGCCGACCGTGACCACCACCTCGGTCCGCTCGAGCTGCCCGTCCGCGGTCCAGCCCGGGGTCGGGATCTCGAGCGGGAAGTCGAGCCGCTCCGGGCGGTTGGGGAGCCACTGCAGGTCGCGCCGGGCATCCCCCGCGAGGGTGGCGCCGTCGACGCGGATCTCGGCCCGGCCGGGGCCGCCCTCGCCCTCGACGACCCGGCCGATGGCGGTGGCCGAGAAGCGGTCGCCGGGGCGGACGAAGCGGGGCAGGGACGGCTGCACGACCACCGGCAGCCGCACCGCCAGCTCGCCGGTGGCGAAGCCGAAGCGGTCGAAGCCCGCGACCGCCTTGGCGCGGACCTTGAACGTGGTCAGGTTGTCGGGCAGCTGGACCGTGACCGTGGCCGTGCCGTCCGCCCCGACCATGATGCGCGGGTCGTAGAACGGCACCGTCTTGAGCTGCCGGCGGATGGTGGTGCGGTCGAGCAGGCCCCCCTCCTCCCCCTCGCCGCCGCCCGGGGCCTCGGCGAAGGGCAGCTGGCCGAACGCCATGTCGCGGGTGTCGTGCAGGCGCGAGCGGGACTCGGGCGGGCGGATGAAGTCGGGCACCGGGTCGAGGCGCTGCTCGCGGCCCAGGGCGAGGACCGCGGCGTCCACCAGCCACAGCGTCACCTCGCCGGCGAGCGGCCGCCCGTCGGGGTCCGCGAGCCGGACGACGACGTCGACGCTGGACCCCGGCAGGGCCCGCGACGGGTAGTCGAGGTCGATCTCGAGGCGGTTCGACCGAGGCTCCACCTCGAGCCAGACGGTGGTGGCCAGGGTGGCCGGCTTGCCGAGGTCGGTGGCGCTGCCCGGGACCGGGCCGGTGCCGGGCACGCGGCCCCGCTCGAGCAGCAGGTGGACGGGCAGGCGGGGCGCCCAGTCGCCCTCGACCTCGAGGGAGAGCACGCCGCTGCCCCCCTCCACCGGCACCCAGTGGTAGCGGTTGCCGTCCGGGGTCTCGACCACCGCCAGGGCGCGGGCGCTCTGGAACGGGCTCTGCAGCAGCAGCCGGGCGACCTCGCCCGGGCCGTACTGCTTCTTGTCCGTGGCGACGGTGAAGGTGCGGGCCGACGGCTTGGCCCACGCCTGCGGCTCGGGGCCGCCGGCGTAGAGGTCGACCGCCACCACCTGGGCGCGGCCGACCCGGTCGCGGGCCTCGAGCTCGACCACGTACACCCCCGCCTCGGCGATCGGCAGGGCGAGCCGGGTCGGCTCGGCCGCGCTGGTGGCGGTGGTCTCCAGCACCGGCTCGTCGACCACGTCGGTGACGTAGCGGGCGACGCCGTCGGTGAAGTCGGAGGAGCGAAGGTAGGAGTGCCACTGGCGGTGGACGAGGCGGACCGTGACCTCCTCGCCGACCAGCGGCTCGCCGTCCGGCCCCAGGACCAGGAGCTCGGGCTCGACGGTCGTGGCCCGGGGCAGGAAGCGGGGGACCTTGAGGCCGAGCACGAACGGCGGCAGGGCCACCACCCGCCGGGTGGCGGTGACGGTCTGGTCGTCGGCGCCGGTGACGGTGGCCTCGACCACGTAGGTGCGGGGCTGGGCGGTCGGCTCGACGGTCGGGTCGACGCGCAGCGCGGCCGAGCCCTCGCCGTCGGTCGCGGCCGCCTCCTGGCGGGCGGGCTGGGCCTCGAAGCGCGGCTGGCGGGAGTAGCGGGCGTCGGAGGAGAAGGCGAAGCCCTCCCGCGCCGGCGGCTCGAAGGCGTAGGGGAACTGGGTCACGCGCCAGGCGACCGGCCGCTCGGCGACGCGGCCGCCGGCGTAGTAGCTGGCGGTGAGGGTGACGTCGAAGGGGCGGTCGAGGGGGGCGCGGTCCGGCCCGTGCAGCTCGACCTCGAAGGTCGGCACGCGGTAGGCCTCGACCCGGAAGCTGACCGGCTGGCTCTGCCACGCCTCGTCGTCCTCGAGCCGGCCCTCGACCCAGGCCTGGTAGACCCCGGTCGGCGGCTGCTCCTCCTCGAAGCGGAGGTAGAAGCTGCCCTCCTCGGTCAGCTCGACCGGCTCCCGCCACTCCAGCTCGCCGGGGCCGGACACGACCACGAACGGGCTCGAGAGCTCGAACGGGCCGAGGCGGCCGCGGTCGCGGCTGCGCAGGTAGCCCTTGAGGTGGACCTCCTCCCCCGGCCGGTAGACGGGCCGCTCGGAGAACAGGTGGGCGAGCCGCTCCACCGACCGCGTCGAGGCGAGCCAGGTCGAGCAGGCCGACTCCGGCCACGGCCCGGAGTCGTCGCTCCAGGTGCCGTCGGCGAAGACCTGCGGCGGCCGGCCCGGGTCGAGCACCAGCACGTCCGCCCCGGACCGGACGCTCAACCGCAGCGGGTAGCAGGAATGCGGCGGCGGGCGCCACGCCCAGGTGAAGCCGCCGTCGGCGTCGGTCAGCCCCTCGAGCAGCACCGGCCACTCCGACCCGCCGGAGTCGGTCGCGGCCTCGAGGCGGACCGTGGCCCCGGCCACGGGCCGGCCGGTGGCGAGGGAGGTGACGACGAAGCGGATCCCGTCCGGCTCCTCGACCGTGGACAGGCAGAGGTCGGTGACCTGGACCCGCATCCACTGCCGCTCGGAGCCCGCGCCCAGGGGCCGCAGGCCGACCAGGTAGTGGCCGGGGGCGTCGGCCGGGCCGAGCCGCGCCAGGTGGGGGGCGAGGTCGAGGCCGAAGCGGGCCGCCGCCCCCTCCCGCCGCAGCGGCAGCTCGACCAGGGTCGACACCGCCGGCGAGCCGAGGGTGGCGAGGTGGCCCTTGAGCTCCCAGGGGGAGATCTGGCGGTGGTCGGCGAACGGCGCCGGCGTCTCGCCCGGGCCGGGCGGCCGGCGCGACTCGTCGACCGTGACCGGGGAGGGCGGGAAGGGCCAGAAGGAGCGGTCGAAGGGGTCGACCGGGTAGAGGCGGAGGTCGAAGCGGTCGTGGCCGCGCCCCTCGACCGGGACCAGGCGCGGCCCGAGCCGCTCCACCACCCCCTGCCCCTCGCCCCAGCGCAGGTAGCCGGCCGGGCGGGGGAAGAACAGCGACAGCTCGCTCGCCCCGCTCATCTCCAGGGCGCGACCGGTGCGGTCGCGGATCTCGGCCGGGGCGACGGTGACGCGGTAGAGGGTGTCCCAGGAGAAGTCGCCCTCGACCTCGACCGTACGGCCCACCACCCGGTACTCCAGGCCGGGCACGGCCGGCTGGATGCGGACCAGGTTGCGGCCGGCCACCGCGTCCACCGCCTGCGGCTCGGCCGACAGCTCCACCACCACCGCCCGCCGCTCGGAGCCGGCGTCGAGCGCCTGCTCGGGCGGGTAGCGGGTGCCCTCGGGCGCCACCGGGTAGCGCAGGCCCCGCGCGCCGACCGCCACCACCCGGAGCGGCGCGGCGGTCTGGAAGGCGAGCTCGTAGAAGGAGCGCTGGCGGTCGTCGTCGAGCGACAGGCGCAGGTGGACCACCGCCCGCGTGCCGAGCGGGATCGGCTGGTGCAGCTCGAGGACGTAGCTGGCCCGGTCGGAGGGCGAGGCGCGGTCCATGACCTTGACCTCGAAGTCCTCCTGGTCGAGCCAGCGGGCGCCCTCGCGGTCGACGCCCGGCAGCGGCCGCAGCTCGACTGAGACCATGCGCTCGAGGGCCGCGGCCGGCATCGGCTCGGGGAAGGTCAGGGTGACGGAGTCGACCGGGTCGAGGCCGACCGAGGAGTCGGCGGGGACGGTGGCCACCGGCGCCGCCATCAGGGTGGTGAGGACGGCCCTGGTGCCGCCGACCGAGACGGTGAAGCGCTCGAGGGGCGGCCACGGGTCGGCCGGGCGGAACTGCAGGGTGCGGCCGTCGACCCACTCGAAGGCGCCGGGGTGGGCCGGCTCGAGGCTCAGGTAGCGCTCGGGGTGGTCCTCGGCCTGGCCGGCGGCGCCCCAGTCGTGCTCGAAGAACACCGTCACCGGGTCCCAGCGGCGCAGGAAGCGCTCCGGCACCACCACCACGCCGGCGCCGGCCGGCCGCTTGAGGGTGCCGGGCGGCGGCGCCTGGGCCGCGGCCGGGAGCGAGAGGGCGAGGAAGGCGGTGGCGAGGAGCAGGGTGCGGGCGTGAGCGCGGCGGCGGTTCATGGCTGGTTCTCCTCGAGGTACTGGCGGACGACCTCCTCGGGCGGGCCGGTGGACGGCTGCTCGAGGCCGACGACCGCGGGCTGCACCCGCGCCGGGCCGACCTCGGGCGGCAGGTGGACCAGGAGCACGTGGGCGCCGGCTGCGAGGTCGTGGCGCTGGGTCACGCCCTCGCCGAGCGGGCGGCCGGACGGGTCGAGCAGGGTGGCCACGGCGTGCGGGGTGGACGAGCGCACGCCGACGCCGACC
>CAYTJW010000389.1:0-5453 GCA_964438135.1 uncultured Thermoanaerobaculia bacterium | reverse complement strand
CGCCGCAGGCGCTCGACCCAGCCCCGCACCCGCCGCGACTCGCGCGACAGCACGGAGAGGCCGAGGGCGATCATCAGCACGCCCTGCAGCAGCGGCAGGAACAGCCCGACCACGCCGAGTCCGACCAGGAGCCAGCCGAGGGTCAGCACGGCCGCGCGCCGCAGGTGCCGGGTCATTCCGGCAGTGTGCGCAGGGTCGCCGCCGCGGTCAAGACGCCCGGCCGTCTCAGCCGGCCCCGATCTCGGCCCCGCAGGGGTGGAGGCGGGCCAGGGCGGACCGAACCCGGTCCAGCTCGCCCCGCTCTGCCAGCTCGCCGGCCAGGCGCCGCGCCAGGGCCGCCAGCCCCTGGTGGCGCTGGAGGTCGGCGAACCGCAGCCAGCCCCTCCCCCACTGGCGCAGACCGGCCAGCTCCCCCGGCCCGCGCAGGGCGAGGTCGAGCTCGGCGATCTCGAAACCGTCGCCGGCGGCGCAGAAGCGCTCGAGCCGGGCCAGCGCCTCCGGCTCGAGCTCGTCGTCCACCACCAGGGCGCAGTACGAGCGCCGCCGGCCGCGCCCGACCCGGCCGCGCAGCTGGTGGAGCTGGGACAGCCCGAAGCGCTCGGGCGACTCGACCACCATCACGGTCGCCTCGGGCACGTCCACCCCAACCTCGACCAGGCTGGTGGCGACCAGCACCTGGACCCGGCCGTGACGGAACGCCTCCGCCACCGCCGCCCGCTCGGCCGCCGCCATGCGGCCGTGCAGGAGCGCCACCGCCACCCCGGGCAGGGCCGCCTGCACCTCCCGGCCGTGCTCCGCGAGCGCCCGCGCCGCGAGCTGCGGCGACGGGTCGATGAGCGGGCAGACGACGTAGGCGCGGCCCCCCTCCCCGACCTCGCGGCGCAGGAAGGAGTACAGCCGCGGCCGGGCCGCGACCGGCCGGATCACGGTCGTCACCGGCTGGCGGCCCGGCGGCAGGTCGTCGACCACGCTCAGGTCGAGGTCGCCGTGCACGGTCAGGGCGAGGGAGCGGGGGATGGGGGTCGCGGTCATCACCAGCAGGTGCGGCGCCCGGCCCTTGTCCACCAGGGCCTGCCGCTGGGCGACCCCGAACCGCTGCTGCTCGTCGACCACGGCCAGCCCCAGCCGAGCCAGCCCGACCGACTCCTGGACCAGGGCGTGGGTCCCGACCGCCAGCCGCGCCTCGCCCGCGGCCAGAGCGGCGCGCACCGCCCGTTGCTCGGCCGGGCGCAGGGACCCGGTGAGCAGCACCGGCGCGAGGCCGGCGCCGGCCAGCAGCTCGGTCAGGGTGCGGTGGTGCTGCTCGGCGAGGAGCTCGGTGGGCGCCATCAGCACCGCCTGGAATCCGCCCTGCGCAGCGACCGACATGGCCAGGGCGGCGACCGCGGTCTTGCCGCAGCCGACGTCCCCCTGCAGCAGCCTCGCCATCGGCCGCGGGCCCGCGAGGTCGTGCACGATCTCGCCCGCCGCCCGGCGTTGGCCCGGGGTGAGGGCGAACGGCAGCAGGCGCCGGGCGAGGTGGTCGACGGGCTCCGCCGGCGCCAGGGACGGCGCGACCTGCGCCGCTCGCTGGCGGCGGATGGCGGCGGCGCCACAGGCGAAGGCCAGCAGCTCGTCGAGCGCCAGGCGCTCGTGCCAGCGGCTGCGACCGGAGCCGAGCCTGGCGAGCTCCCCCTCCGCCTCGAGGCGCTCCCCGGGCAGGGCCGGTTCGTGCAGGCGCGCCAGCGCCTCGGCCAGGTCGGGCAGGTCGAGGCGGCGACGGAGACCCTCGGGAAGGGGGTCCTCGAGCAGCGGCAGGACGGCGCGGGCCTGCGCCTCCAGGCGGCGCAGGCGCCGCCCGCCGAAGGGGCCGAGGCGGGGGTAGACCGGCACGATCCCCTCGCCGGCCGGGCCGTCGGCCACCTCCTCCAGCTCCGGGTTGACCAGCTCCGGGACGCCGGCGCGGGAGAGCCGCACCGGGCCGTAGGCCCACACCCGCCCCGCCCCCTCGAGCCGCCTGCCCACCCACGGCTGGTTGAACCAGACCGCCGCCAGCGTGGCGCCGGAGTCCTCGAGCACCGCCTCCACCCGCGACTGCCGCCGGCCGCGACCGCGGTGCTGCCGCACCCTGCCGACGACCGCCCGCACCAGCACCTTGCGGCCGACGGCGCGCCGCGCCGACGCCAGCGGCTCGACCCGGCTCCGGTCCTCGTAGCGCGCCGGCAGGTGCAGCAGCAGCTCGACCACCCGCGGCGCGCCCGCCTCGCGCAGGGCGCCGCCGAGCTTCTCGCCGACACCCCTGAGACGCTCGACCGGGTCCCAGGGGCCGACCGGGCTCACCGCCGTCGCCCTGCGACCGACCGCTCAGTTGGCGGTCGGCAGCGGCGGCGGGCCGGGAGTCGCCGGGGCGGCGGTCCCCACCTCGTCGACCTCGAACCGGCACTGCACGGTGCCGAACACCACCGTGTCGCCGGGCACCATCGGGTACGGGCGGCCGGCCGTGAGGCGGACGCCGTTGACGAAGGTGCCGTTCATCGTGCCCACGTCCTCGACGACGCTGAACGAGCCGTCCTCCTCCCGCCGCAGGCGAGCGTGGCGCCGGGAGATGGAGCGCTTGGTGTCGACCGAGGTCAGGTCCACGTCGGGGAGGATGCCGGTGACCGGGTCGATACGGCCGACAGTGGTCTCGCGCCGGTCGGCGGCGAGGGGGAAGGTCATGCCCGACACGGCTTCGACCAGGCGGGCCCTCGGGTCCGGGGCCGCCGCCGGCTGGCTGGCGACGTCGGCGGAGTCCTCGACCTCGACCTTCCGCCCCAGCGCCTGCTCCACCATCTGCGTCGTCTGCCGCAGGCGGATGACCAGCTTGCGCATCATGCGGATGCCGATCTCCGGGTTGTGGCGGAGCATGAAGGTGAAGGCGGCCTGGTCGATCGCCACCGCCTCGACGTCGGTCTTGGCGAGGGCGGTCGCCGAGCGCGGCGTGTCGTCCTCGAGCATGCACATCTCGCCGAAGAAGTCGCCCTTGCCGAGGGTGGCCAGAAGCTGATCGGAGCTGCCCACGCGCTTGCGGATCTCGACCTCGCCGGACTCGATCACGTACATGGTCAGGCCGAGGTCGCCCTCGGCGAAGATCACCTTGCCGCCCGGGAAGCGCGTCCGCATCGGGTCGAGCGAGTCGTGGCTCGCGCCAGCGGTGGTCTTGAACTTCGCCATCACTCACTCCATGCCACCCGGCCCCGCCGGGTGTCCAGGTCCACCGGCACGCCGATGGGCACGGCCATGTTGGCGGCTCGGTGGCCGAAAGGCAAGCCCATCACCACCGGCACGTCCGCGGGCAGCGCCTCCAGCAGCAGCCGGCGCCACTCGGCGGCCCGGGTCCGGGTCCAGCCGCACCCCCGCAAACTGCCGACAATCAGTGCTTTCACTCCCCTGAATCTAGCAGAGGCAGCGAGGTGGGTCAACATCCGGTCGACCCGGTAGGGGGGCTCGTTCACCTCCTCCAGCAGCAGCACGCCGCCCTCGAGGTCCGGCTCGAACGGGGTGCCGACGAGCGCCTCCAGCAGCGACAGCGTCCCCCCCCAGAGCGGCCCGACCGCGGTCCCCGGCCGTACCACCTGCGATCGGTCGAAGCGGAGCAGCTCCCGCCCCGCGAGCTCGGCCGTCAGCACCCGCCGCAGCCGGGACGCGTTGCGCGGCCTGGCCAGGCCGGAGGCGACCATCGGCCCGTGCACCTGCGCCACGCCCAGCGCCGCCAGCGGGTTGAGCAGCGCGGTCAGGTCCGAGTAGCCCACCACGCAGGCGCCGGCCGTCTCCAACCGCGACCACGGCAGTCGAGGCAGCAGGCGGGTGACGCCGTAGCCGCCGCGGGCCGCGATCAGGACCCGCGCCCCGTGGCCCAGCACCCCCTCCAGACCGGCCAGGCGTTCGGCGTCGGTGCCCGCCAGGTAGCCCGCCCGGGAGCGGAGGTTGTCGGCCAGGACCAGCGGGTGACCCCACCGCCGCAGCGCGGCCAGGCCCGCCGCCAGCCGGCCCGGCTCGACCGGTCCCGACAGCGCGACCACGCCGATCGGCTCGCCCGGCTGGAGGGGGACGAAGCGGGCCACCGGACGAGGATACCTCGTTTCCCGCCGGTCCACGACCGCCCCCGCCGGGGGCCGCGCGGATCGGCCGCGACCCTGCCGCGCGGGTCGCCTGCCGGGAGGCTGGGGAGAGGGGGTCGGAGGAGGCTGTAAGCCGGATTCTGTACCCTCGCGGGCGGTGTCCATTCCTCTCGGCCCGGCGTCACCGCCGGGCTCCAGCGGCCTACCCGGGAGCCTCCCCCGCTGGCGCGGGTTGCGGGGACGGGCGACCCTCGGCTCCCCTATTTGGCCTTGCTCCGCACGGGGTTTACCGTGCCTCCCCCGTCACCGGGGGAGCGGTGCGCTCTTACCGCACCCTTTCACCCTTGCCCCCGGCCGACCCGGGGGTGGTCTGCTCTCTGTGGCACTTTCCCTCGCGTTGCCGCGGCCGGGCGTTACCCGGCGTGCCACCCGTCGGGAGTCCGGACTTTCCTCCCCCCGCCGAGGCGGGCAGCGGACACCCGCCTCCTCCGACCCGGCGACGAGTATACGCCAGCGCGCGAGCTGTCAGCGCTCAGCCGTCAGCTGTCAGCTCCCCCGCCCCACGGGCGACGGCGACCAGCCAGCCGCTCAACGGCCGGAACGGCTCGGGCTCGGTGGACGGCCCGCCCGGATTCCGCGATAATGCCGCCCCGGGGCGCGTGAGAATGCCGAAAGTCAAGGTCCGCCGCACGAGTCGCGACGAGCTGCCGGGGGTGGCGTTGCTGCGCGAGGCTGCCGCCGCGGCCCTGCCGTCGGCCCGCGGCCCGGCGCCGATCCTCGACCTCGACATGGAGGTCGACCCCGAGCTGGTGCACCTCCTCAGCCACGACCCCGACGGCTTCCTGACCGCGGTCGACCGCGACGAGACGGTCGGCTTCGCCGCGGCCCACATCCGCTCCAAGCAGTGGGTGCTGTCCGAGCTGGTGGTGATGCCGCAGCACCGCGGCAAGGGCGCCGGCGACGCCCTGCTCGCCCGGGTCCTGGCGTACGGCGAGAGCTCCGGCGTACGCGAGTACCTCGCCGTGGTGCCGACCGACGGCGCGGTCCAGGGGCTCCTGCTCCGCCACGAGCTGCGACCGCTGACCCTGGTGTACCGGCTGCGCCTGCCCCGCCCGACGGCCGCCAGGGTCGGGGTCGCCCTGCAGCAGCTGCTGCCCGGTCGCAACGTCACCGACGACCTGCTGCGCCAGCGCGGCCAGGCCGACCTGGACCGCATCGACCGGCTGACCCGCGGCATCAGCCGCGAGGTCGACCACGACCACTGGCTGAAGGCGCGTTCCCGCAACGTCGCCTTCGTCCGCCAGGGCGCCCGCATCGCCGCCTACGGCTACGGCGGCGCCGACGCGGTCGGACCGGTCGGCGGCGCCACCCAGG
>CAYTJW010000388.1:0-5465 GCA_964438135.1 uncultured Thermoanaerobaculia bacterium | reverse complement strand
GCGGCGTCGCGCGAGCTTGGAGTGGCTGAGCCTCTGCCCCCCTGCCGTCTCACCGACCAGCCGCATCCCGCGAGCCGCTGCCCCAGACCCGTCATTGCGAGCGGCCGCAGGCCGCGAAGCAATCCCGAACGGGAAGGAGCGCGCTCCCTCCCGCCCGGGATGGCCACGGCCCGCTCGAGCGGGCCTCGCCATGACGGGCTGCGTGGAGGCGCCGCGCGGCCGGTAGGGCGTCGTCGCGCGACCGTGGAGAGGCCGGGGACAGCCTCGAGCCTCCCCCTCCCCCGCTACAATGCCGTCGTGCCCGAGGACACCCCAGGCTGCCCGTTCTGCACCGGCCCGCCCGCGGCCTGGGTGGCCGCCAACGACCTCGCCTTCGCCATCCGCGACCGCTTCCCGGTCAGCCCGGGGCACACCCTGGTCATCCCGAAGCGCCACGTCCCCACCTGGTTCGACGCCACCGTCGCGGAGCAGCACGCCCTCCTCGCCCTCGTCGACGTGGTCCGCCGCGACCTCGACGGCGGCGACCCGAAGCCCGACGGCTACAACATCGGCGTCAACGTCGGTGTCGTCGCCGGCCAGACCGTCCCGCACCTGCACGTTCACGTCATCCCCCGCTTCGCGGGCGACGTGCCCGACCCCACCGGCGGCGTGCGCTTCGTCATCCCCCACAAGGCGAACTACCTCCGCCCGCCGCCCGACCGCGACGACCCGCTCTGCGACGGCGACGGCCCCCGCGCCCTCTACCACGCCGTCGCCCCGCTCCCCACGAAGGCCCGCCGGGTCGACCGCCGCGCGCCCGCACGACCCCCTGGCCTTGACAAGCCGGCAGCGCGACGCATACTAGGTGCATGCGTGTCCCGCGCCAGCTCGCTGGCGCGCATGTCTGCCCCGGGGAGCCTCACGGCTCCCCGAATCGTCTTCCACGAACGACGGGAGGCCCATGAGAGTCCGCGCCTTCGTGGACTTCTGGAACTTCCAGCTGACCTGGACGGAGCTCGAGCGGCGGCCTGAAGTGTGACCGGAGGCGGCTGGCGAACGTGCGCTGCGGCGAGGCCTCCCGCGTCCTCGCGGCTGCCAGTCTCTCCGGGCTCACGCTCGAGGAAACGCGGGTGTATGCCGGCTACGAGGCCGGGCGGGAGAACAACCTGAAGAGCTGGCTCCACAACTTCCTGGACCGGCAACCCGGAATACGGGTGTTCACATCGGAACGGCACTGGCGAAAGCACCCCGTTCACTGCCGCTCCTGCAACGTCGAGCACCACGAATGCCCAGCCTGTCACGCCCCCTTCGGTCGAGCCGCGGAGAAGACCACCGACGCCCGCATCGTGACCGACCTCATTGGCCTCGCCTGGGAAGACGCCTACGACGCCGCAATCCTCGTGTCCGCTGACAAGGACTTCGTTCCGGCCGTCGAGTACCTGCAGGCCAAGAACTTCAAGATCATCAACGCCGCCTGGAGGGGCGTCGGTCACGAGCTCGCGAGAGTGTGCTGGGCTTCCTTTGAGGTCGACCGTCTGGTCCCGCTCCTCCAGCGCCCCCAGCCTGGGGCTCCGGCTTCGTCTGGCTGACCCGCCGCAGCGCAGCCCACGCGACGCCCTCTGGCATCGGAAGTGCCTCGCAGCCCCACGCAGGTGGCACACCCGACACCCCCGGGGACCGCGCTCCTCGAGGACAACGGGAAGGCGTGGGCGTCCGGGCCCGATGGCGCCACGGCGGATTCCGGGCCTCCAGGCCCGCACTCCGTTCGCCGTGACGCCCGATGCGCGGCTGGAGCCGCGCGGTCCGCGGGGCGGATGACTGCCGGACCTCCGCCTCCCGGCGGCAGCACGGACCGCCTCCTCGACCCCGCCGCCCGCTCCCCGACACCCGTCACCGCGAGCCGCTCCCCCACACCCGTCACCGCGACCGGCCGCATCCCGCGAGCGGCTCCCCCCTACCCGTCATTGCGAGCGGCCGCAGGCCGCGAAGCAATCCCGTCTGGGAAGGAGCGCGCGCCCTCCCGCTCGGGATGGCCACGGCCCGCTCGAGCGGGCCTCGCCATGACGGGCCGCGTGGAGGCGCCTCCCGGCCGGCAGGGCGGCGTCGCGCGACCGTGGAGAGGCCGGGGACAGCCTGCAGCCTCCCCCTCCCCCGCTACAATGCCGTCGTGCCCGATGACAGTCACGACTGCCCGTTCTGCACCGTGCCGCCCGGGGACTGGAGCGCCTCGAACGACCTCGCCTTCGCCATCCGCGACCGCTTCCCGGTCAGCCCGGGGCACACCCTGGTCATCCCGAAGCGCCACGTCCCCACCTGGTTCGACGCCACCGTCGCGGAGCAGCACGCCCTCCTCGCCCTCGTCGACGTGGTCCGCCGCGACCTCGACGGCGGCGACCCGAAGCCCGACGGCTACAACATCGGCGTCAACGTCGGTGTCGTCGCCGGCCAGACCGTCCCGCACCTGCACGTTCACGTCATCCCCCGCTTCGCGGGCGACGTGCCCGACCCCACCGGCGGCGTGCGCTTCGTCATCCCCCACAAGGCGAACTACCTCCGCCCGCCGCCCGACCGCGACGACCCGCTCTGCGACGGCGACGGCCCGCGCGCCCTCTACCACGCCGTCGCCCCGCTCCTCGCCAAGGCCCGCCGGGTCGACATCCTCGCCGCCTTCGTCCAGGACTCGGGGCTCGAGCTGGTCGAGGACGCGCTCTGGGCCGCCCTCGAGCGCGGCGCCGCCCTGCGCGTCCTCACCGGCGACTACCTCGACATCACGCAAGAGACCGCCCTCCGCCGCCTGCTCGACTGGGCCGCGGCCTGCGCGGCGATGCTGTCCTCAGGCGAGGTCCCCGACCCCGGCTCGGTCGCGGCGCGGGTGGTCGAGACCGCCCGCCTCGGCCGCGCCTTCCACCCCAAGGCCTGGCTCCTCTCCGGCGACCGCCTCGACGTGGCCTGGGTCGGCTCCAGCAACCTCTCGCGCTCCGCCCTCCTCACCGGCGTCGAGTGGAACCTGCGCGTCGACCGCCGCCTCGACCCGGTCGCCTGGCAGCGGGTGACCGACGCCTTCGAGCGCCTGTGGGCCGACGCCGCGCCGCTGACCGCGGCCTGGGTCGACGCCTACGCGGCCCGCGTGCGCGAGCGGCCGGCCCTGCTCCCCCCGGGCGACGCCGAGCCCGAGGCGCCCGAGCCGCTGCCCGAGCCCAACCCGCTCCAGCGCGCCGCCCTCGAGGCCCTGGCCCGCTCCCGCGCTCAAGGGCGCCGCCGCGCCCTGGTGGTCCTCGCCACCGGCCTCGGCAAGACCCTGGTCGCGGCCTGGGACGTCGAGGCCTTCCGCCGCGAGACCGGCCGCGCCCCGCGCGTCCTGGTCCTCGCCCACCGCGTCGAGCTGCTCGAGCAGGCCCGCCGCACCCTCCGCCGCACTCAACCCGGCGCCCGCTTCGGCTGGCTGGTGGGCGACGCCTCCCCCGACGGCCCGGTCGACGTGCTCCTCGCCTCGGTCCAGAAGCTCACCCAGCGCCGCCACCTCGAGGCCCTCGCCGCCGACGCCTTCGACTACGTCGTGGTCGACGAGGTCCACCACGCCCACGCCCCCTCCTACCGCCGCATCCTCGCCCGCCTCGAGCCGGCCTTCCTGCTCGGCCTCACCGCCACCCCGGAGCGGGCCGACGACGGCGACGTCCTCGGCCTGTTCGACGACCACGTCGCCTTCCGCGCCGACCTCGGCCGCGGCGTCGAGCACGGCCTGCTCGTCCCCTTCCGCTACTTCGGCCTGCGCGACCCCACCGACTACGCCCCCATCCCGTGGCGCAACCGCCGCTTCGACCCCGCGGCCCTGGCCGCCGCGGTCGAGACCCGCGAGCGCATGGAGGCCCTGTGGGCGGCCTGGAACCACCCGGACCGGCCCGGCCGCCGCACCCTGGTCTTCTGCGTCTCCGTCGCCCACGCCGACTTCGTCCGCGACTGGCTGGCCGCGCGCGGCGTGCGCGCCGTGGCGGTCCACTCCGGCCCGGGCTCCCACGACCGCACCGCGGCCCTGGCCGACCTCGAGGCCGGCCGCCTCGACGCGGTGTGCAGCGTCGACCTGTTCAACGAGGGGGTCGACTGCCGCCCGGTCGACCGCGTCGTCATGCTCCGCCCGACCGAGTCGCCGCTGCTCTTCCTGCAGCAGCTCGGCCGCGGCCTGCGCACCGCCCCCGGCAAGACCGAGCTGGTGGTGGTCGACTTCGTCGGCAACCACCGCGTCTTCCTCGACCGCGTGCGGACCTTGCTCTCCCTGGTCCCGGACGGCACCCCGCTCGCCGCCTTCCTGCGCGACCAGGCCAGCGCCGAGCTGCCCCCCGGCTGCAGCGTCGCGATCGAGCTCGAGGCCGTCGACCTCCTGCGCCGCCTCCTGCCCGCCCCGGGCCGCAACGATCTGGTCCGCGTCTACCGCGAGCTGCGCGCCGCCCGCGGCCAGCGCCCCCGCGCCGGCGAGCTGGTGCGCCGCTCCTTGAGCCTCGCCTCCCTGCGCCCGACCCACGGCGGCTGGTTCGACTTCGTCGTCGCCGAGGGGGACCTGTCGCCGGCCGAGACACGTGTGCTCCGTGAGGCCGGCGACTGGCTGCGCGAGGTCGAGACGACCGCCATGACCCGCTGCTTCAAGATGGTCGTGCTCGAGGTCCTGCTCGACCACGGCGCCCTCACCACCGGCATGGCGCTCTCGGACCTCGCTCGCCTGTGCCACGACTACCTGGCCCGCTCGCCCGAGCTCTTCGCCGACCTCGAGGGCGTCAAGGACCTGCCCGACCCCCGTCACCCCGACCCCGAGGGCTGGCGCCGCTACTGGGCCAGGAACCCGGTCGAGGCGTGGACGGGCGGAGGCCGCGGCGGCGGCCGGCGCTGGTTCGCGGTCGAGGGCGACCGCCTGGTGCCGCGCCTGCGCGACCTCGGCGGCGCGGGCCACGCCCTGGTCGAGATGACCCGCGAGCTGGTCGACGCCCGCCTCGCCCAGTACCGCCGCCGCCGCTCGAGCCCGCCGCCGGGCGCGTTCGAGGCCAAGGTCATCTCCAACCCGCGCGACCCGATCCTCAAGCTGCCCGACGGCCCGGCCCGCGCCGCCGCCCCGCGCGGCGACGCCGACGTCCGCCTGCCCGACGGCTCCGCCTGGCGCTTCCGCTTCGCCAAGATCGCCTGCAACGTCGCCCACCCGGCCGGCGAGCACCGCAACCGCCTGCCGGACCTCCTCCGCTCCTGGTTCGGCCCCTCGGCCGGCCGCCCCGGCACCGCCTTCCGGGTCCGCTTCACCCCGTCCCCCGACGGCCTCTGGGTCGAGCCCCTGGGCGAGCGCGTGGTCGCCCTGCCGCCCCGCGGCCTGGTCGTCGCCTACCCGACCCTGGAGGCAGCGGCCGGCGCCCTCGCGCCGCGCCCGCCCGGCCCTCACCCCGAGCCCGACCAGGTGCGCCTGCCGGCCACCGACCCCGGCCCCGAACTGTTCGCGGTCCGCGCCGCGG
>CAYTJW010000387.1:0-5473 GCA_964438135.1 uncultured Thermoanaerobaculia bacterium | reverse complement strand
CCTCGCGGAGCTGGCGGGCGCGGTCCTGGCCAACGCCGTGCTCGAGCGCGAGTACGCCTGGCTCGCGGCGGAGGCCGCGACCCACTACGCCGTCAACGCCGACCTGCTCGAGCGGGAGGGGGCGGCGCGGGCGGCCCAGGAGCTGCACGGCCTGCTGCTCGAGCTCTACGCGGCCAACCCGCGGCTGCTCGCCGACCGGGTCCAGCCGGGGACGCCGCAGACCCGCGAGGCGCGCATGGAGCTGCTCGAGCTCCGCCTCCGCCGCGGCCTGCTGGCCCTCTACCGGAAGAAGATCGCCCTCGAGGCCGCCTACCGGCGCCGGACCTCGGTCGTCCTGGGCATGGGCGAGGTGCTCGCCACCGCCAGGCGCCAGGCGCTGGTGTCGGCCGAGGGGCTGGTCACCGCCCAGCACCTCGAGGCCATGGAGCCCCAGGTCCAGGCCTTCGCCGCCCTCGCCATCGCCGAGAAGCTGCTCGGCGACAGCCTGAGCCTGGTGGTCGTCACGCCGATCAAGGACGCGGTCACCGAGGTGGCCCTCGAGCCGGTGTGGGGGCTGTTCGGCGAGGAGGTCAAGACCTCGGTCGAGAAGGCGTACGACGACTACGCCCAGCAGCAGGCGGCGGTGGACCGCTCCATCGCCCTGCTGCTCGAGATCTGGGACACGATGGGCTTCGACGAGGCGCAAGGCCTCGCCCGCTCCTTCCGCACCGGCGACCCGCAGAGCTCGGACCTCGGCCGCCGGGCGCCGACCACCCTGCGGGCGCTGCTCGAGGACGCGGACTTCATCGCCGCCACCGACGGCGGCCTGCCCTGGATCCTGGCGCCGGTGTGCGAGGACCCGGCCGACCTCGGCGCGGTGCTGCTCGTTGGCGCCCGCTACGAGCTCGAGGCCAACCTCCGCGCCGCCTTCGTCCGGGTCGCCGCGAGCCGGGGCCTGGCGGTGGAGAACCCCGACCTGCTCGTCACCCGCCAGGCGCTCGAGGAGGTCCTCCACCCCGCCGACCGGCAGCCCGACCTGGTCCAGGAGGCGCTCCTCACCAGCCTCGGCCCGCTGCTCACCCTGCATGCGACCTACCGCGGCCTCACCGAGCTCTGGAACCTGCCGCAGACCGTCCGCAACGCCCTCGAGTACCTCAAGGGCAACCTCGCCGACCAGGACGGCTACCTCGAGCGACGGGTCGCCTCCCAGCAGCGCCTGGCGCTCGTCGTCCAGGCGCTGGTCGCCTGCGACTTCGACCTCGACCGGCTCCGGAGCGAGTGGCCGGACCTCGCCGCCGACCTCGAGGCGCTGCTGAGCCAGTCGGCCGAGGTCGCCACCGCCTACCGGCGCCTCCAGCACGAGCTGCGCGACCGGGCGAAGCTCGCCGTCTGGGTCCGCCACCTCGACCCGGCGCGGGGGCTGCCCACGGCCGCGGGCCGCGCCGAGCTGGTCAAGCAGCAGAGCGCCCAGGACCAGGAGAACGCCGACCTGCTGGTGCGGGCGTGCCACCTCCAGCTCGTCGACCACGCCCTCACCGTCAACTACCAGGCCGCCGCCGACCAGGTCCGCGCCCTCCAGCAGGCGGAGACGGCGCGGCGTGCGCTGCGCCAGCTCGAGCCCGCCACCCTCGACCTGTCGGCCGCGGCGCACGCCTTCGAGGCCGAGGCGACCCGCGCCGAGCTGGTCGAGGTCTACCGCGAGCTCTACCAGTCGACGGTCAAGGACGTGGTGATCTCGCTGGCCTCGGACGCCCTCACCGACACCATCATGAGCGAGCTGTCCCGGCGCTACGGGCTGCGGTTCCCGCCGGCGCCGGTCGACGAGGACCTGGTCGCGAGCAAGGTCTACGAGCAGCTCAACCCGTGGGCCGGCAAGCTGTCGGGCGCGGGCGTCTTCAACACCCTCCAGAACGGCTTCGAGGACGCCGCCAAGAACAGCCTCGCCCAGGTCCTCGCCCGCCACCAGACGATGCTCGACGAGGCCCAGGTCGAGGGGGCGGTGGACCTCGTGCTGACGGTCAGCTCCGAGGTCTGCAAGGGGGTCCGCGCCCGCGCCGAGCTGGGCGACCGCGACTGGGTCCTGTCGCGCCTCGAGGACCTCGAGCGGCAGCGGGCGGTCGACCGCCTCGCCCGCCAGGTCGACGAGTACTACGAGGGCCAGATCCGACCCCTCGAGCGGCAGCTCGCCGAGATCGGCGACGACCCCGACTCCGACTTCCAGCGCGAGCAGCTGGTGCGCCGGATCGAGGAGCGGCAGAGCTCGCCCGAGCTCGCCACCCTGCGCTCGACCCTGCTCGCCCACCTGGAGGACCTGGACGACTCGCGGGCCCGGCGCGAGGAGGCCGACGCCGAGGCCGACGAGACCGCGGCGACGATCGCCGCCGAGCTGCTGCGGCTGCGCGCCCGCGACCGGGTCCGGGACGCCGAGCCGGGGTCGCCGGCAGCAGCAGCCGCCGCCCGCGAGGCCGACGCGGCCCAGCTCCTGGCCCGGCTGAACGGCGACGAGGTCGGCTACGAGGATCTGCGGCGCCTGGTCGACCTCGACGACCCGCTCGGCCTCCACCGGCGGCTGCTCACGGACGAGCTCGACATCGGCACCCTGCGCCGGGCCGTGGCCCGCGCCCGGGCCAACGACCCCGACAACGCCGACGCCGTCGACCGGGTGGCGGCGACGATCGACCACGTCCGCACCGAGGCCGTCCAGCGCCTGGTCGGCGACTTCATCCGCGACAGCGGCCTCGAGGACCGCGTGGTGGCCGTCATCCAGGGTGGCGCCGCCGCGGGCAACCCGGAGTACCAGGGGCTGTTCGGCGACATCGACTTCACCGTCTTCACCCGGGAGGGTGTGGGCGACACGGAGATCGCCGCGATCAAGCAGGCGCTGCTCGCGCGCTTCGCCGACAGCGGCCTCCACCTCGCCGTCGACGACCAGCGGTCGCCGCTGGACACCGAGGCCTTCGTCCAGACCTGGGGCCGGGTCGACGCCGCGGTGGTGTCGATGGCCGACGTCCTCGCCGACACCGCCAACAAGCGCCAGGACCTGACCCGGTTCTTCTCCGATGGCGGGACCAAGTGGTTCATGAACAACGTCGCCTACAGCGGCAGAGTGCTGTGGGGCGACGAGGCCGAGACCGGGCAGTGGACGCCGGTCAGGCCGTCCGAGGGGTACGGGTTCGCGCTCGACATGGCGCGCCGCCTCGACGACCTCACCGACCCCGACTTCACCCCCGAGGGGCTGGCCGACCTGGCCGACGCTGCGGCCCGCATGGACCGGCTCGAGCGCATGCTGGACCACACCAAGCCGTTCCTGCGCCTGGTCGACGCCTACCTGATGAGCCACGAAGGGCTCGGCAACGACCTCTACAACAACCGCCTGCAGTGGCGCCAGCGGGAGGGCGACGACGCCAGCTACCACCTCCAGGTCTACAAGGACCTGGAGGCACTGGTCAGCGGCAGCGCCGACTCCGCCCGCCTGGCGGCCGTCGGCGCGGGGAGCGGCGAGGAGCTCGAGCACCGGCGGGCGTCGATCTTCATCGCCGACGACCTCCCCTACGTCGAGATGCTCGCCCGCCTCAAGATGAAGGGGGTCGAGCCGGACCCGTGGCGGGTGGTCGGCGGCGCCACCGCCGAGGCCGGGGTCGAGACGGCCCTCGACCTCGCCGCCTGGATGCGGGCCAAGGCGCCGCAGATCCTGGCCGAGACCGCGGCCACCTGGCAGCGCGACTACGAGGCGGCGGTGACCAGCGGTGACGAGGCGCGGGCGCGCGAGGCGCGGGCCGACGCCCGTCGCATCTCGACCACCCTGCTCGCCGCGGGCAAGCTCGACGCGGTCGGGGCCAAGGACCTGCTGCAGCCGCCGGCGGTGATCAGCCGGGTCGAGGGCGAGGACGGCACCGTGCGCTACGCCGACTACCGGATCGGCGTCGAGGAGCACCGCGCCAACCTCGCCCGCGGCCTCGCAGAGACGCTGCAGCTCCGAACCGAGCTGAGGCGGCGCTACGAGGAGGGCCGGCGCGCGGTCCGCAGCCGCTACCCGCCCGAGCAGGAGCTCACCGACGAGGCGCGCGGCCGCCTCGCCGCCGAGCTCGAGACGGTCTACGCCGAGGTCTACGAGACCGCCGACGACGCCGACCAGAGCTCGACGGCGCCGTGGGTGCTGTTCTGGATGCGGCGATGAGGCGGGCGCGAGCGAGCTCGCTGGCAATCGCTGCCGCCGCCCTGGCGATGGCGCTCCAGCCGCTCGCGGGCCGCGCCCAGGTCGGCCCCGGCGGCGAGCCGCCCCTCCGACCCGCGCCGTCGTTCGAGGAGGCGCTGCCGATCGCCGAGCCGCTCGACCTCGAGGGCGGCATGACCGGGCTGCGCGTCGACCTGCTCGTCCACCGCTGGTCCGGCGGCGGCGGGGTGGAGGCCCCCGGCCCCCAGTCGTTCGTCGTCTCGATTGCCCGCCAGCCGGCCTTCGTGACCAACCTGCGCTGGGTCGACGGGCCCGAGGTCCGCTTCGAGCCCGGCGAGACCAGTCGCACCGTCGGCCTCGTGTTCGACACGACCCGCGACGGCGACACCGGAGAGGCGCGGGAGGAGGCCGAGCTGGTGGTCCGGATCGCGGCCCGGGACGAGGAGGTGAGGCCGCGCGAACGCGAGCTCACCGTCCCCATCCGTTTCGCCCGGGCGGAGCAGCCCGCCGAGGCCCAGGTGGCGGTCTGCGCCCTCGCCGCCGACGCCCCCGCCGACCTCCCGCCGGCGGAGGCCTCCCGCTCCTGCGACCCGGCGCGGGTGCCGGTCCTCCGGGTCGACCGGGTGGTGGTCTTCTTCACCCCGGCCCGCGACCTGCGCGAGCCGATCGGAGCGGCGCAGGCCTTCTGGTGGCGGGTCCAGAGCCCGACCGGGCACCAGGTCGCCAGCGGCGCCTTCTGGAACCGGGGCACGGCCGAGGCGCCCGACCTCAGCCTGCCGTTCGCCGCCGACGGCTCGCCCGGCCGGCTGGCGGTCGAGCTCGACCTGTGGCGCTCCGGCGACGACCCCGACCCGACCCGCGCCCGCTGCGGGCCCGGCACCTACGTGGTGCAGACCGCCGCGGCCGACCTCGCGCCCTCGGGGGCGCTCGGCCAGGGCGACCTCACGCCGACCGTGGCCGGCGAGTGGCAGGACGAGGGGACCTTCGAGGTGGCTGACCGGGCGTTCGAGCTGCGGGGCTTCGTCGCCGAGCGGGCGGGCGAGGTGCAGCTGCCCTTCGACCCCGAGCTGCGGGAGGGCGCGGTCAGCTACGGCGAGCCACGGGTCAACGGCCGCCACGTGGCGGTCGACCTCGACGCGCGCGAAGAGCGGGCGCGAGAGGACGGGCGATGTCGGGGCGTAGCGCGAGACGAAGGAGCGCGCCCCTTCTATGTGGAGGAACGCGTTCGCCTGCGCCGTGCCCGCCGGCTCGGGAGGATCGTTGATCGTGAAGGCGGTCCGGTCGAGACGCGCGCGGAGCGCGAGGGGACCGCCGGCGGCC
>CAYTJW010000386.1:0-5486 GCA_964438135.1 uncultured Thermoanaerobaculia bacterium | reverse complement strand
GTGGCGGCGCGCTTCCCACGGCCGCCGCAGGTGCTGCAGGTCGAGCTGACCGCCGGCGCGGCCGGCCGCTGGGGCTCGTACAGCGTCGCCACCCGCACCGTCCGCCTCCACTGCGCCCTGGCGCGGATGCCGCGCTGGGTGCTGGAGGCGGTGGTGGCCCACGAGCTGGCCCACGCCTTCGTGCCGGACCACTCGGCCGGGTTCTGGCAGCTGCTCCGCTCGGTGTGCCCCGAGGTCGACCGGGCCCGCGCCTTCCTCGCCGGCGTCGGTTGGCTGGCACGGGCCTGGGACGCCCTGCCGCCGGTCGAGCGCGCCCTGCTCGCGCGCACCGGCCCGGGGGACGGGGAGTAGCGCCGGCAGCGGGCCCGACCACGACCACCTCCACGGGCCGTCGAGCTCGGCCTGGACCTCGTCGGCCTGGGAGGCGCAGGACGGGTACGGGGACGGGAACGGGGACGGGGACGGGGACGGAGAGGGGAGAAAGAGACCCGGTGATGATGGACACGGGGGACGCTGCTATGATGCCTGGCGCTGCCGGTTCAGCCTTACCCGGCGGCTGGGCCCGGTGCGGCGTGGGCGCCGCGCGCGGGCCTCCACTTCGGAGGTGGTCGATGCGTCGCAAGGTCGTCATCATGGGAGCGGCCGGGCGGGACTTCCACAACTTCAACTGCCTGTTCCGGGACAACGAGCACTACGAGGTCGTCGCCTTCACCGCCACCCAGATCCCCGACATCGAGGGCCGCACCTACCCGCCCGAGCTGGCGGGCTCGCTCTACCCCGACGGCATCCCGATCCGCGCCGAGAGCGAGCTGGAGCATCTGGTGCGGGAGCACCACGTCGACGAGGTCTGGTTCTCCTACTCCGACGTCTCCCACGTCTACGTCATGAACAAGGCCAGCCAGGTCATCGGCTGGGGGCCGCACTTCGGCGTCTGCTCGGCGACCCGCACCATGATCCCGTCGTCCAAGCCGGTGATCGCCATCTGCGCGGTCCGCACCGGGGTCGGCAAGTCGCAGACCACGCGCTACGTGTCGCGGATCCTCAAGGCCATGGGCAAGCGGGTGGTCGCCATCCGCCACCCGATGCCCTACGGCGACCTGGTCAAGCAGGCCTGCCAGCGCTTCGAGAACTACGAGGACCTGGACCGCCACCAGTGCACCATCGAGGAGCGCGAGGAGTACGAGCCGCACATCGACTCGGGCTTCGTCGTCTACGCCGGGGTCGACTACGCCCGCATCCTGCGCGAGGCGGAGAAGGAGGCCGACGTCATCCTCTGGGACGGCGGCAACAACGACACCCCCTTCTACCGCCCCGACCTGCACATCACGCTCGTCGACCCCCACCGGGCCGGCCACGAGCGCGCCTACTACCCGGGCGAGACCAACCTGCGCATGGCCCACCTGCTGCTGGTCAACAAGGTCGGCACCGCCGACCCGGTCAAGGTCGAGCAGGTGGTGGACAGCTGCCGCGAGGCCAACCCTGGCGCCCGCGTCGTCAAGTGCAACTCGGTCATCTCGGTCGACCAGCCGGAGCTGATCCGCGGCAGGCGGGTGCTGGTGGTCGAGGACGGGCCGACCCTCACCCACGGCGGCATGAGCGTCGGCGCCGGCTGGTTCGCGGCCAAGCAGCACGGGGCGGCCGAGATCGTCGACCCGCGCCCCTACGCCAGGGGCACCCTGCGCGCGACCTACGAGAAGTACCCGAACGCGGGCGGCATCCTGCCCGCCATGGGCTACGGCGAGCAGCAGATCGCCGACCTCGAGGCGACCATCGACGCCACCCCGGCCGACGTGGTGGTCGAGGGCACGCCGATCAACCTCAAGCGGGTCATCAGGGTCAACAAGCCGATCGCCGAGGTGACCTACGAGCTGGAGGAGATCGAGGCGGGCGTGATCGGGGAGATGGTGACGGCGGTGCTGGCCAAGCACTGAGCCCGTTGCCCGCGGCGCCCCTGGCACGGCCCCGCTCGACGCGGGGCCGTGCCGTTCCAGGGCGCCTCGACCCGATCACCCGACCCCGCTACAATCCGCGCGCCATGAGACGCATCCTCCCCGGCCTGCTGTGGACCGCCGCCGTCGTCCTGACCCTCGCCCTGGGTCTGTTCCAGCGCATGACCGGGCCGAGCTGGCCGGTGCGCGGCTCGGCCGAGCTCGCCGGCCGCACCTTCCGCGACCGCCTGGCCCGCTCCCACGGCGGCGCCGGCGACCTCGCGGTCCGGCTGGCCGTCCCGGCGCCGGCCGCGGGCACCCTCGAGTGGCGCCGCTACCCGACCGCCGACCGCTACCACGTCGTACCCCTCGAACGGGCGGGTGAGGCGCTCCTCGGCGCGGTGCCGCACCAGCCCCCGGCGGGCAAGGTCGAGTACCGGGTCCGGCTGAACAGCGGCAGCGACCTCCTCACCCTGCCGCCCACCGGCGTCGCCGTCGCCCGCTTCCGCGGCGCCGTGCCGGGTTGGGTGCTCGTGCCGCACATCGTGGCCATGTTCCTCAGCATGCTGCTCGCCACCCGGGCCACCCTCGGCGCCGTGGCGCGGCAGGGCGAAGAGGGGCTGCGGCGACCGGTGCTGCTGGCCATGGCGCTGCTGATCCTGGGCGGGCTCCTGCTCGGCCCGCTGGTGCAGAAGTACGCCTTCGGGGCGTACTGGACCGGGTGGCCGGTGGGAACCGACCTGACCGACACCAAGACCCTGGTGGCGGCGCTGGCCTGGTTGCCGGCGACCGTGGCCGCCTGGCGGGGCACGAGCAGCCGCCTGGCGATCCTGCTCGGGTGGGTGGTGATGATGGGCATCTTCCTCATCCCGCACAGCATGTTCGGCTCCCAGCTGGACTGGGCCGACACGCCCGGGACGCCGCCGGCGAGCCGGCCGGGCTGATCGCGGCGCGGGCGGCGGACGGGCGGGCCAGGCCCGCGGCAGTGCTATGCTTCCCGTGCGATGGCTAACTCACAGCGCGCTCAGGGAGAACTGCGTCGCATCCTGGTGGTGCGCTGCGGCGCCGCGCGGTGCGGCCTGCCGGCGGCCTCGGTGCGGCGTGTGCTGCGGGCCCTGCCGTTGCAGCCGGTGCCCGGCGCCGAACGGAAGCTCCTCGGGCTGGCGCAGTTCGGCGGCGAGCCGCTGGTGGTGCTCGACCTGCTGGCGTTGCTCGGCGGGAGCGTGGAGCAGGGCGGGGCGCTGCCGATCACGGTCGTGGTCAGCGTCGGCCCGGCCGAGGCGGCGGAGCTCGTCGGCCTGGCCGTGGACGAGGCGCTGGAGGTGGTGAGCTTCGACCCCGCCTCGGCGACCCCGGGCGGTGGCGGCCTGGTCGCCGGGGAGACGCTGGTGGGCGAGCACGTCGTCCGCGTGCTCGACCTCGAGGCGCTGGGGAAGGGGTCGTGAGCGCCTCCGCCTGGCTCCTGGTGCGCCGGTCCGGATGCCTGTGGGCACTGCGCGCCGACCAGGTGCGGGGAGTCGCGGCCGGCGCGGGCCTGGGGGCGAGGATCGAGGTGGGCGAGGGCGTCGTGGTGGGGGTGGACGAGGTGGTGGGGCTCGAGCGGCAGCTCGAGGTGCGGGCCGGGGCGGTCTTCCGCTCGGTGGCTCCCCGGGGCTGCAGCGGCATGGGCGTGTGCGCCGCGGGTCCGGTGCTGGTGGTCGAGGAGTCGTCGCTGCCGGCGGCCCTCGGCGGCCGCGGCGACGGGCAAGGAGAGGGCAATGGCTGAGTCGTCGGCGAGGGAGCGGACGTCGGCCGCGGTCGGCGTGGTGCTGGTGGCCGTGGCGCTGCTCGGCAGCGTGGTCCTGCTGGCGGTCGGGCGCGGGGCGCCCTGGGCCACGGCCATGGGTCTGGTGCTGGCCCTGGTCGGTGCGGCATCGGCCGCGCTGCTCCTGGGTCTGCCGCTGTGGCAGACGCGGCGTGAGCTGTCCCGGGTGCGCGCGGCCGCCGAGCTGCACCTGCGGGCGAGCCGGGGCGCGCTCGAGGAGCTGCGCCACGGCGACCTGGTGGCGGCCCTGCAGCCGGGGCGCAGCGCGGGCGGCGAGCTGGAGCGGGCGGTCGAGGCCGCCAGTCGCGCCCTCGGCGGCCTGATCCAGCAGATCCAGGGCAGCTCGGTCGAGGTGGCGACCGCGGCCCGGACGGTGCAGGAGACCGCCGCCGAGCTGGCCTCGGCGTCGACCGAGCAGGCCGCGGCCGTGGTCGAGATCACCGCCACCATGGAGGAGCTGGCGCGGACGGCCGGGCAGATCGCCGCCAACGCCGCCAGCCAGGCCGACCTCGCCTCCCGCGCCGAGCAGGCCGGCGACGACGGCGTGCAGGCGGTGGAGCTGGCGGTGTCGGGGGTCGAGGCGGTGCGCGCCAAGATGGACGACATCGCCGGCCGTGCCGACACCCTCGGCACCCGCTCGCGCGAGATCTACCGGGTCCTCGACCTGATCCGGGAGATCGCCCAGGAGACCCACATCCTGTCCCTCAACGCCGCCATCGAGGCGGCCGCGGCAGGGGAGCACGGCGACCGGTTCTCGGTGGTGGCGGACGAGGTCCGCCGCCTGGCCGAGCGGTCCCGGGAGTCGATCGAGTCGGTCCGGTCGCTGCTCGAGGAGTTCACCGGCGCGATCCGGGCCGTGGTGGTGGCCACCGAGGAGGGGAGCAAGGCCGCCTGCCAGGTGCTCGAGCAGAGCCGCTCCACCGAGACCTCGATCGAGCAGCTGCGGGGGGCCCTCGCCGACACGGCGCGGGCGGCGCGCGAGATCTCCCTCGCCACCCAGGAGCAGCGCAGTGCGTCCGACCAGGTGGTGTTGACCCTGAAGGAGGTGAGCGAGGTCATCCAGCGCCTGGCCGCCGGCCAGAAGCAGTTCTCCGGCACGGCCGACCGGCTCAACCAGCTCGGCCTGTCGATCCAGCTCCTGGCGCAGTCGTTCCGGCTGGCCTCCAACCACTCCCTCAAGCACCAGGTGGTCGAGGGCGCCGCCTCCCTGAGCAGCGCGGTCGGCAACCCGGAGGCGCTGGACGGGGCGCTGCACGGCCTGCTGCGCTCCTACCCCTACGCCGAGGTGGTCTTCCTGGTCGACCCGCAGGGGGTCATGGCGTCCTTCGTGACCAACCCGGAGCTGACCGAGGGGCGCGAGCTGTCGTCGGCCATCGTCGTCGGCAAGAACCTCGCCGACCGGCCCTGGTTCCAGGCGGTGACGCGGGACGGCCGGACCGTGGTGACCCAGCTCTACGACTCGATCCTCACCGGCGAGCCGTGCTTCACCATCGCCACCCCGGTGCGCGACCTCGGCGGCGAGGTCGCCGGCACCCTCGGCCTCGACATCAACGTCCGCCACTGGACGAGGATCTGACCCCGCGGCCGCTACGGCCGGGCGGTGACCCGTGGACGCTGGCTTCGACGACCTCCTGCCGCTCTTCCTGGCCGAGGCCAGGGACCGCCTGGAGCGGCTGGCCGTCCTCGCCCCGGCGGTCGAGCGCGACGCCGACGTGGCGCGCAAGGCCAAACGCGAGCTCCACGCCCTGAAGGGC
>CAYTJW010000385.1:0-5503 GCA_964438135.1 uncultured Thermoanaerobaculia bacterium | reverse complement strand
GGCGCGACCGCCGTCGGCGCCGGCGCCCGCTCAGCAGGGGGCGCGGCGAGTGCGGCGCCAGACGCGGAGGCCGACCGCTCCGGTCGACCCGGCCACCAGCACGCCGCCGAGCAGGGCGAGCGCGGTCAGAATGCCCGGCGCCAGCGCCGCCCGGCGCATCATGGCGGCGAGCTCCGGCCCGGTGCCGACGAGGACCAGCTTCGCCTCGACCGCCCGCGACGGCACGCCCCGTTCGGGGCCCGACAGTGGCACGAAGCGGACCACCCGGCCCACCACCACCACCGGGTCGCCGCGGAGCAGGTAGACGAAGTCGCTCGAGCCCTCCTGCGCCCGGCGCCAGCCGACCGGCACGCAGTCGTCGCCCTCGACCGGGAGCGACCGATCCGCGAGCTCGACCGACAGGGTGGGCGTCTCCCGCCAGCTCGCCCCCTCGCCGTCGCTCGGGCTCTCGACGTAGGCGACCCAGTCGCCCCGGACCCGGGCCTGGGTCGGGCTGACGCGTCCCGCCACCACCACCTCCGCCTGCCGTTCGGGGAGCTGGTCGAACCGCACCAGCGGGGTCGCCCGGGCCAGGCGACGGCAGCGGCCGAGCTCGGCCAGGGCGAGCAGGCCGACGCCCGAGGAGAACAGGGCGATGACCGCGGCCGGCCAGGCCAGCTGGCGCCACTCCGCCAGCGTCGCCGCCCGCCGCAGCCGGAACCGCCACAGCAGCCAGAACAGGCCGCCGAGGACCAGGAGGGCGAAGAAGAGGCCCACCGCGACCCAGCCTACCACCGACCGGTCGCGCGCCGGGGGGCGACCGCGGCACCCGCCGGGCCTTGACGACGACCCGCCGCGCTGACACCCTGCAGGCCGTGACGACCATGCTCCGCCCGAGGCTCAAGGAGCTTTGACCCTGCCGCAATCGCCCGGTCCGGGCGACGCAGAGTCGCCAGCGCCCGCCGCCGACCGGCTCCCCGCCCTGAGGCTCCGCGCCCGACACACCACGCCGAGCTCAACAGCTCGAGGAGGGGGTACGTGATGAGATCGCGCCTGCCGCTGGCCGCCGTGATCGTGGCGTGCGTCGCGCTCTGGGCAGCGTCGCCGGCCTCAGCCGGTGACGCGCCCTGCGCCGACTGCCACGACGAGGTGGCGGCGAAGATGAGCCACCAGGTCCACATGCGCATTCGGCCCTTCGAGGTCCAGGGCCACACCGTCGGCTGCGAGGGGTGCCACGGCGACGGCGCCGCCCACGCCGACTCGGGCGACCCGGCCCAGATCCGCACCTTCTCGGACCCCGGCCCGGCCGACGAGGCGGCCTGCCTCGACTGCCACCAGGGCAAGGGGCTGCCCGAGTGGCACGCCTCGGTCCACGCGGCCGAGGGGGTGGCGTGCTTCGAGTGCCACCGGGTGCACCGGGCCGCCAACCCGCTCGACGCCTGCCGCGGGTGCCACGCCGACGTGGTCGCGGCCCACCAACTGCCCTCGCACCACCCGGTGCGGGAGGGCAAGATGAGCTGCGCGTCCTGCCACGACCCGCACGCCG
This sequence comes from uncultured Thermoanaerobaculia bacterium, assembly GCA_964438135.1. Lineage (GTDB taxonomy): Bacteria > Acidobacteriota > Thermoanaerobaculia > Thermoanaerobaculales > Sulfomarinibacteraceae > CAYTJW01. The sequence continues at coordinate 3,978 of CAYTJW010000385.1, read as the reverse complement.
CCAGCGAGGCCATGCTCCGCACCGCGACCCGGGTCAACGACCTCTGCTTCACCTGCCACCAGGACAAGGAGGGGCCGTTCGTGTTCGAGCACGAGCCGGTGGTCGAGGACTGCCGGCTGTGCCACCAGCCGCACGGCTCGGTGGCCGACAACCTGCTCACCGCCGGCGAGCCCATGCTCTGCTACCAGTGCCACGAGCCGCACTTCCACGCCGGCCTCGTCAGCCCGCCGGGGGCCGTCGACGTCGGCGGCTCCCACCGCGAGAACCCGTTCGGCAGCCAGAGCATGAACGTCGCCTTCACGACCGCCTGCTCGCAGTGCCACTCGCAGGTCCACGGCACCGACCTGCCGTCCCAGGCCCTGGCCAGCGGCGGCCGCGGCCTGGTGCGGTGAGGGGGAGGACACCATGAGACAGCTCAACCTCATCCTGCTGCTCGCCGCCGCCGTCGCCCTGCCCACGCTCCTGGCCGCCGACGACGGCGGTGCCACGAGCGGCTCGGCCTCCCTCGGCGCGTGGGGTGCCTCGACCGACGGCTCGCCCGACGTCGTCGGCGAGTACGAGGTGCTCGACGACAGCTTCCAGGCCGGCCTGACGGTCTCGAGCCACGGCGACTGGGGCGCGGTCGAGGTGGCGGCCGACGCCCGCCACTCCGACGACCTGAGCTCGGGCCTCCGCTTCGACATCGCCCGCTGGCTGCGCTCGGAGACCACCTACGACAAGCTCTTCCACCGCCTCGGCCACGACCCGATGACCAACCTCGAGGCGACCTCCACCAACGGCAAGGTGGTCTTCCACACCGACGCCAACCCGACCATGGACTACGACCTCAAGCACTCGGTGCTGGCCCACCGGACCGAGCTCCAGCTGCCCTCGCTGCCGGCCCTGACCCTGGCGGTCGGCTACCGCGAGCAGAAGCGCGAGGGCCACCGCCAGGCGTACACGGTGTCCCACTGCGACACCTGCCACGTCACCAGCCAGAACCACCCGCTCAACGAGCGGACCCGCGACTACCAGCTCGAGGCGAAGGTCGCCTGGACCGGGGGCCACGCCAGGGCGGCGGCCAGCTCGCGCGAGCTGCGCCAGGTCTACCCCTCGCTGACCCTGCTGTTCGACCAGGCGCTGCACCCCGAGCAGCGCACCGACGTGTTCGACAACCGCCTCCAGTACGACTCCGAGGAGGGCCCGCAGGCGGTCGACCTGTGGCCGGACCAGGACAAGGACCTCGCCCGGCTGGACCTGCACTTCGACGACCTGGGCGGCTTCGCCGTCAACGCCGGCGGGGTCTGGTCCGAGACCGAGAACCTCTCCACCGGCCTGCGCTCCGACTACACCGGCTACGTGGTCAACGCCGCCCGCGCCTTCGGCTCCACGGTCCGCCTCATCTGGCGCGGTCGGGTCTACACCATCGACAACGACGACGTGTTCGTCGACACGGTCGAGCGCGTCACCCACGCCGGGCCGCACGCCGGCCGCACCTACGAGGAGGTCTACGGCGACAACTACGACTGGTGGCGGCTGTCGTCGCTCGACCGCGAGGCGCTCGAGTCCCGGCTCGAGGCTTCGCTCCGCCTCGGCGCCCACGGCGGCCAGCTCCGGGCCCACTGGGACCTGGAGGCGGTCGACCGCGACACCTACGAGGTGCTGCCGGGAGAGCACGAGACCACCACCAACGTCCTCGGCCTGTCCTGGCGCGGCCGCCCCGGCAAGGGGCTGCGGCTGTCCGCGAGCTACGACCACGCCGAGGTGGACAACCCCTTCATGCTGGTCGACGGCGCCTGCTCCACCCTGGAGTCGTCCGCCTACCCCAACCCGTGGGACCCGACCACACCCCAGTACGACGACCAGCACCAGGCGCGGGTCGCGGAGACCACCGCCTCGCCGTCGAGCTGGGACCAGCTCAAGCTCCAGGCCAGCTTCGTGGTCGGCGCCTCGACCCTGTCCGGCGCCTACCGCTGGTGGGACGGGGAGAGCTCCGACGGCGACCTGACCGACTGGTCGAAGACCAGCCAGACCGCCACCGTGACCTGGTGGTCGGCGCCGGCCGCGACCTGGGACTGGTACGTCGCCTACGCCTGGCAGGAGCAGGAGCTCGACGCCCCGGTCTGCATCCCCGTGTTCGACGGTTGAGCGGGCACGATCCTCGGTGGCCAGTCTGGCTACGCGCGTGACCCCTTGAGCTACGACATCTCCAACGACATCCTGGTTCTCGGCATCGTCGTCAAGCCCGTCGACCGGCTCCGCGTCGACCTGTCCGGCACCTGGACCCAGTCCGACGCGGCGATCGACCCCTTCGACCTGTCGGCGCCCGACTACGTCGCGACCCACCCGCCGACGGCCTACGACTTCTCCCAGTCGCACCTGTACTCGGACCTCGACGTCACCCGCTACGACGCCCAGCTCGCGGCGACCTACGACCTGGCCGACCGCTACTGGCTGAGCCTGCAGTACCGCTACGCCGAGCTGGAGGACGACGCCCCCTACCTCTACGACACCTCGGGCTCGTTCCAGCGCTACGGCGCCGCCTTCGGCCTGCGCTTCTGACCGGCGGCGAGCCCGCCCCTCGAGGCCCTGCGCCCCCGGCGGCGCAGGGCCTCTTCGTCTCGACCTCCAGCTCGCCCGCGGCGCGGGGCCGGGACAGCCCTGGCAGCCGGCCGACTCGAGGCCACCGCGGGGGACGTGCGGTCGGGCGGGCGCCGCGGGAGGCACTCGCGCGCCGCACCTGGCCGGCGTTCGGGAGCATGTCCCCGCACCGCCCCTCCCGGCCGGTCGGGGCATGCTGTCCCGTACCCGCACCCGTACCCGATGGCCCCGGCTTCGGGTACCCGGGGGTCACCGCATGCCGCGGTCGACGCCGGCACGAGGCGCTGGCCCTGCCAGCCCCCGCCCGCCCCGTCGGGCAGGGTGCGGGAACGGCTACGGGCATGGGGTGGGACTCACGGTCCCGGCGACGCTGACTCAGCCGTGGGGAGGTCGTTCCCCCGAGGGTCCTGGCGGCCCCGGTCTCGCTCCAGGGCACGCCGGGCCGTGTACCGGACCAGCGGCGCCGGGTGGTTCTGCCAGCCCTGGCAGCGGCCGCGCCACCCGGGCGGCCGCCACTCGGGGAGGACCAGGAGGCCGTCGAGGTAGACCACGACCTCGCCCGTGGTCGCGGGCTCGGCGACCGGCCGGGCGCCCAGGTAGAGCAGACCCTGCGAGGCCATCAGGAAGGGGTCGAACGACCCCGACATGGCCGCCGCCGGGGCGTCGGAGTTGGCGGTCGGGTCGAGGAAACGGGTCATCGCCGCGGTCACGACCGGCAGGTCCTCGACCGCGCCGACGCAGGTGACCAGCAGCGCCCCGACCCCGGCCTCGTCCACCGCCCGCCGCTCGAGCAGGCGGCGGGCGCAGGCGCGCACCTCGGGGGCGAGGCCCGGGTCCCACGCCAACGCGGCGAGCGCCCGCCGCACCTGGTCGCGGCGGAGGTCGGTGAAGGGGCACCCCCGGCCCCGGTAGTCCGGCGCCGGCAGCCGGTCGGCGAGCGCCCGGGCGGATCGCCCCGGGCCAGGGCCGTACCGCTGACGAGCGCCATCAGCACGCCGAGCCGCACCGTCAGTCGCACGTCCCAACACCCCCGCCAGCAGCGCTCTCGTCTCCTCCGACCACGACCAGGAGGTCCGCGGTCACGAACCACAGCTCGGCGCGCGGCGTCCGGTCGAGGTCGAGGGCCTGCTGCAGGGCGCGGGAGTAGAGGGCGACCTGGGTGGCGTAGGCCTTGGCCTTGGCCGCGACGGCGGCCGCGTCGGCCACCGCGTCGGTCTTGTAGTCGGCCACCACCAGCTCGGCCGTGTCCGGGTCGGCGTAGACCAGGTCGGCGCGCCCGGCGACGAAGCCGACCGGGCCGTCGCCGCCGGGGGGGGGCGGCAGCAGCAGCGGCAGCTCGCGCGCCACCACCTGCGGCGCCACCTCGCCGAGGCGCGCGAGCAGGGCGCCGCCGGCGAG
>CAYTJW010000384.1:0-5507 GCA_964438135.1 uncultured Thermoanaerobaculia bacterium | reverse complement strand
AGCCCTCGACCTCTTCGACCAGGTGCGCGCCATGACGTGGCGGCTGCTGCACCCGCGGGTGTGAGCGCCCACCCCCCGAGCGCGGCCCCGACGACGCCGCCCCTGACGCCGTCGCTGCCCCGGCACTGCCGCGACAACCCCGCCTCAGGGAGGTCGCCCGCGGCGTCCCCTCCCCCCTCTGCCGTGCGACGACCTTCCACCGAGACGACCCCGAGACCACCGTCCCTCAGTCCCCAATGCCTCGCCGCCAGCCCGCCGCCTCCCCACCACCCCATGCCAGCTGCCGTGGCTCACCCACAGCGCAACGACCTCGCCCCCCGCCGCAGTTGACAGGGCGCGGCAAGGAACATAGCCTGGCTCGTGTGACCACGCCGGCACGCAGCCTGTCGGCCCCGGCTGGGCGTCGAGCCAGCCGGGCCGGGCGGGGCTGACCAGGGCAGCGGGCACGGAGGCGCGCCATGGGCGGGTACATGGGCAAGGTCCTCGAGGTCGACCTCGGCTCCGGCGCCACCCGGGACCTGCCCCTGCCGGCCGACCTCGGCCGCCGCTTCCTCGGTGGCAGCGGCCTCTGCGCCCGCCTGTTCTTCGAGCGGCGCAAGTGGTCGGTCGACCCGCTCGGGCCGGACAACGACCTCTTCCTCATGACCGGTCCGATCAGCGGCACCCTCATCCCGGGCAGCTCCCGCTTCGCGGTCGCCGCCCGCTCGCCGCTCACCGGCATCTGGGGCGAGGGCAGCTGCGGCGGCCACTTCGCGCCCGCCCTCAAGCGCTGCGGCTACGACGGGGTCATCCTCACCGGTCGCTCGCCGCGGCCGGTCATGCTGGTCATGGACGGGGGCACGGTCGAGCTGCGCGACGCCGCCGGCACCTGGGGCCTCGACACCTACGCGGTCGCCGACCGCCTGACCGAGGAGCTGGGGGGCGCGCGCAAGCCGAGCATCCTGTGCATCGGCCCGGCTGGCGAGAACCTGGTGCGGTTCGCCAACATCGCCAACCACAAGCACGACTTCATCGGCCGCACCGGCATGGGCGCGGTGATGGGCTCGAAGCGGCTCAAGGCGATCGTCTGCCGCGGCGAGGGCCCGATCCCGATCGCCGACGAGCCCGGCTACCGGGCGATCTGCAAGGAGCTGACCGCCAAGATCCGGGAGGCCGTGCCGGCCCAGTCGCTGCGCGAGATGGGCACCGACTGCGGCATGGACCTGGGGATGATGATCGGCGACATCCCGATCCGCAACTGGACCCGGGGCGAGGACTACGACCTGTCGGCGAACCTCGGCGGGCCGGCCCTGTCCGAGCGCTACCTCAAGCGTGGCGCGGCCTGCTACGCCTGCCCCATCGCCTGCCGGCGGGTGGTCGAGGTCCCCGACGGCCCCTACCGGACCGAGCTCGGGCCCGGGCCGGAGTTCGAGACCTGCTGCGCGTTCGGCACCATGATCGACCAGAGCGACCTGGCCGCGGTGATCAAGGCCAACGAGTGGTGCAACCGCTACGGCGTCGACACCATCACCTGCGGCTGCACCATCGCCTGGGCCTACGAGTGCTTCGAGAAGGGGCTGCTGACCACGGCGGACACCGGCGGTCTGGCGCTCGAGTTCGGCGACCCGGCCGGCGCCATCGCCCTCGTCCACCTCATCGCCCGCCGGGAGGGCATCGGCGACCTCCTCGCCGACGGCAGCCGCGCGGCGGCCCGCCGGCTGGGCCGGGGCTCGGAGGAGCTGACCGCCGAGATCAAGGGGCTCGAGATCCCGATGCACGACCCGCGCGGCTCGCACGGCCTGGCGCTGGCCTACATGACCTCCTACCGCGGCGCCTGCCACAAGGCGCACCTGGTCGAAGCCATCGAGCACGGCTTCACGGTCTACGAGGGCGTCGGTCTGGAGGAGAACTACCAGGGCCTCGAGAGCGCCGGCAAGGCGCGCATGGTGCGCCTCGGCGAGGACCTCGGCGTTCCGCTCAACTCGCTCTGCCTGTGCGAGTTCAACATGTGGTGCTACCAGTTCTCCGACCTCGTCCGGGCGGTCGGGGCGGTCACCGGCTGGGAGGGGTACGACGTCGCCGAGTACCTCGCGACCGGCGAGCGCCTGTGGCTCCTCAAGCGGTGCCTGAACAACCTGATGGGCGTGACCCGGGCCGACGACCGCCTGCCGCGCAAGATCCTGACGGCGACCCCGGACGGCGCCGCGGCGGGCGTCGTCCCCGACGAGGCGCTGCTCATCACGGAGTACTATGTCGAGCGGGGCCTCGACGAGACCGGCCGGCCGCGGCGCGAGGTCCTCGACCGGGCCGGCCTCGGCGACGTCGCCCGGGTGTTGTTCGACACCACGTGAGACCGGCGCGGTCGGCCGCGCCGCAACCGGTACTGGATCGAGGAGGTGTTGCATGCTGCTCCGGTTCCCGTCCGACGAGTGGGTCGAGGCCTTCGGCACGGTCATCAACAACAGCGAGGAGTACAAGATCGGCGGCAAGGACTGGACCTACGGCGTCACGGCGCTGGTGGTCAAGGCGCAGCCCGAGATCGGCCTCACCGAGGACTTCGGCATCTGGCTCGACCTCCACCAGGGGGCCTGCCGCGAGGCCAGCCACTGCACGGTGGAGAAGGCCCAGACCGCCCCGTTCTGCATCTGGGGCGACTACGCGCGGTGGAAGCAGGTCATCCACAAGGAGCTCGACCCGGTCAAGGGGATGATGCAGGGCAAGCTGAAGCTCAAGGGCAACCTGCAGATCATCGTCAAGAACGTCAAGGCGGCGCAGGCGCTGGTGTCCTGCGCCAGCCAGGTGCCGAGCCAGTTCCTGGACGAGTAGCCGGGGCGGGGCCGCGCCGCCCACCCGGACGCGGCCGCCGGAAGAGGGTGGCGGGGGCAGCCATGGGGTACGACGACAGCCTGGCCTTCATCAACCTGAACACCACCCGGGTCGTGTTCGGCTCGGGCTCGAGCCGCGACGTCAGGGTCGAGCTGCAGGCGCTGGGCTGCAGCCGGGCCCTGCTCGTCACCGACGCGGCCCTCGCCCGCACCACCGACATCCCGGCCCGGGTCGAGAAGGCCCTCGGCAGCGCCTGCGCCGGCGTCTACGCCGACGTCGTGCCCGACTCGGGCGTCCACCTCGTCGACCGAGGCGCGGCCTACGGCCGCGGCCTGGGCGTCGACTCGGTGGTCAGCGTCGGCGGCGGCAGCGCCATCGACACGGCCAAGGGCATCTGCATCGTCCTCAAGGAGGGCGGCCAGCTCAAGGACTACCAGGGCTTCCAGGTCCTGTCGCGGCGGCAGACGCCGCACGTCGCCATCCCGACCACCGCCGGCACCGGCTCCGAGGTGACCTACGTCGCCGTGGTCAAGGACCACGAGGCGAAGCAGAAGCTGCTGTTCGGCGACTACAACATCATCCCCGACGTCGCCCTCCTCGACCCGGACCTCTCCCTCGGCCTGCCGCCCCGCCTGACCGCCGCCACCGGCATGGACGCCATGTCGCACGCGGTCGAGTCCCTCCACTCGATGCAGCGCCAGCCGATCGCCGACGGCCTCGCCCTGCACGCCATCCGCCTGGTGCGGGAGTTCCTGCCGGCGGCGGTCGGCAACGGCGCGGACCTGGTGGCGCGCGGCCAGATGCTGATCGCCTCCAACATCGCCGGGGCCGCGTTCTCCAACGCCCAGGTCGGCCTGGTGCACGGCATCGCCCACACCGTCGGCGCCCGCTGGGGCGTCCACCACGGCACGGCCAACTCGATCCTGATGCCGCACGTGGTGCGCTGGAACGCGGCCGAGGTCGCCGCCGTCTATCGCCCCGCGGCGGCCGCCCTCGGCGTCGACACCGCCGGTCTCGACGACTCAGCCTGTGCCGAGGCGACCGCCCGCGCCCTCGCGGAGCTGGCGAGCCAGGTCGGCCTGCCGCTGCGGCTGCGGGACGAGGGCGTGCCCGAGGAAGCGCTGCCGGCGCTGGCCGAGGGCACCCTCGAGGACGCCGCCATCGTCTACAACGGGCGACCGGTGAGCAGCGCCGACGAGGTGCTGGAGGTGCTCCGGGCCGCCTGGTAGGCGGCGAGCGCGGGAGGGAACATGGCCGAAGGGGAACGGATCGTCGTCCACCGCAGCGCCGAGGACAACGGCATGGCGAACATGCTCGCCGAGCTGATGCGAACCAACATCGCCACCAGCTGCTACAAGTCGCTGTGCTTCAGACTCCTCAAGGCGACCGTGGGGATCAGGGTGCCGGACGCCGAGGTCAGCGCCACGCTGGTCTTCAACCGCGGCACCTGCGTCGTCTACGACGGCATCGAGGGCAACACCGACGTCACCATCGAGGCCGACTCCGAGGACCTCCTGGCGCTGTCGAACGTCAACCTGGTCGCCGGCATGCCGTTCTACCTCGACGCCGCGGGCCGGGACGTCCTCGTCAAGAGCCTGACGCGCCGGGTGAAGATCGACGGCCTGGTCTTCCACCCCGTGACCATGAACCTCCTCACCATCGTCCTGTCGGTCAACTAGGGACAAGCCGCTCCGCAACAAGGGCTTTCAGCTGTCAGCGATCAGCTTTCGGCGCCCCCGCCCGGCCGGGCGGGTGGGCGCTCGGTGACGCCCTACCCTCTCTTCCCCCTACAATGGCCCGGTGGCCGAGGACCTGTCGCTCCTGCCGGATGACCGGGTCGCGCTCGAGGTCGTCGTCGTCCACGCCCTGTTCGCGAGCGAGGAGACGGGCTGGGCGGCGCTGAAGTGCAAGGCTGCCGACGGCCTCCGTCTGACCGCGGTCGGGCCCCTGCTCGGGGCGCGCGACGGCGACCGCCTGCGCCTCTCCGGCCGCTGGGTCGAGCACCCGCGCTTCGGGCGCCAGCTCGAGGTCGAGAGCTTCCTGCACTGCGACCCGACCACCGTAGACGGCATCCGCCGCTACCTCGAGTCGGGCCGGGTCCGCGGCATCGGCCCGCGCCTCGCCAGCCGCCTGGTCGAGGCCTTCGGCCTGGAGACGCTCGAGGTGCTCGACCGGCACCCGGATCGGCTGCGGTCGATCCGCGGCATCGGCGCGAAGACCGTGGGCAAGGTGCAGGAGTCCTGGGCCGCGCACCGCGCCGACCAGCAGGTGGTGGTCTTCCTCGCCGGTCACGGCGTGCCGCCGGCGACCGCGGTCAAGGTCCGGCGGCGCTATGGCGCCGCCGCCCTGGCCGTGGTCCGAGCCGAGCCCTACCGCCTCGCCGACGAGGTCCACGGGATCGGCTTCCTGACCGCCGACCGCATCGCCCGCAGCCTGGGCCTGCCGCTCGACTCGCCGCAGCGCCTCGCGGCCGGGCTCCTGCACGCCCTCGCCCAGGCGGCCGACGACGGCCACGTGCTCCTGCCGCGGGACACCCTGGTCGCCACCGCGGCCAGCCTGCTCGAGGTCGAGCCGGCGGCGCTCGAGCCGGCGGTCGACGCCCTGGCCACGGACCGGCGCCTGGTGGTGGCGGAGCGGCCAGGCGCCGAGCCGGCCCTGTACCTGCCGCGGCTGGCGGCGGCCGAGGCGACGGTGGCCGACCG